>NZ_JBYSXB010000021.1:0-87282 GCF_058781765.1 Arthrobacter sp. FW306-1B-G06A
GGTCACCGCCACGGGAACACCCTCGGCGGCAAGATCCGTGACCAGCGGGTAGATCATTTTGGGTTGATGTCCCTGGCCAAATAGGCGGCAGCCCGGCGCAGAATCTCATTCTCCTGCTCCAACAAGCGGTTGCGCTTCTTCAACTCCCGCACCTCGGCCGACTCCGCCGCCACTGGGCCGGCCCCGGACTCCTTACGTTCCGCGATGGCAATCCAGCGCTTGAGCGTCGTGACCGACAGCCCAAAATCCTTCGCAATCTGCGCCAGCGGCGCCTCGCCCTTGCGGGCCACATCAATAACATCCTGGCGGAACTCCGCCCCATAAGCCGTCGGCATGGTCAACATCCTTCCACGAGCACCAGCTCGCTAGGTCAAGGAGTCAACAAAACCGGGGGCAGTCCCAATCGAGTCTCATTGTTAGGCACGTCCGCTCCCCTCACTCAGGAAACAACAATTCGGTCCATCTACTTGGATCGTTGCAAGCGCGCAAAGCTGCTGGGCGAGGTATGGACTGTCGACACTTACCGTAATGCCGTCGACCGGTCATCGCTGAAGGCCCCGGTAAGGAGAACCCTGCATGCCATGGTCGACAGCACCTCCGGCAGGCATACCACCATTGACAGGGCCAGCCTCTGCCTCCTGACGGGGGTAGCGTGGGAGGGAACGATCACCGAACACTGGCAACGGGCACGGGACGCAGGTCTTCTGACGAGTGCTGCAAGGTATAACCGGAGTTCGCTGCACACCTTCACAATTCCTGGGAGGGAACTTCCGGACCTTGATCCGGACGCGTCTTTGTTTTGGCCGCATGTGTGGACTGAGGCTGAAATTGCGTGGTGGGACGTCCTCGATAGCGGGACGTGGGCAGTGCCACCTTGGCGTGACGGACGGCCACCGTTCTAAAAACCCTACTCTAAATAAGGCGAGCCATAGCCGGAGGCTCGCGAGCCTTATTAGCCTTGACGAAAAACCGGGACGAGGCCGTGGCGGGGGGGCGCGAAGCGCTCCCTCCGCGGAGGCCGAGGACCAGGGCCCTGACGGCTGATTGTCCGTAGCGAGGGCCCTTAAGGCCCTCGATCTTCCCTTGACCTATCGAAGCCGAAGGAGCGAAGCGACTGAGGCTTCGATCCGGCGACCTCTTGTCACCCGAGGGGGCGAAGCCCCCGAGGTGCCGTACCGTCCTGGACCACTGATTCGGTCACCGTAACGGAGGGCCCTAAGCCCTCCGTACCGTTCCCGCTTGTCACCCGTAGCGAACGGAGCGAAGCCGGGTGAGCTACGGCCTGGGGCCTTCGCTGGCCGGGCCAAAGGTCCGGCGCCATACCACTGCTGTGCCGTACGCCATCTACCCGCGCACGGAGCGCAAGTGCAACCGGGTGCAGAACTCGCTGCCTAGATACTCTGAGTACGGTTTAGCTCGTGCGCTTTCGTAGTGTGCAGAAGTAGGGACCGAGGAGGCGACCGGCCTCACCCCGATTTGAAAAGCTCAAGGGACCAGGCTTCGACAAACTACGGCGAAGGCGGAATCCTGACGAACAGCCGGAACAATCTAGCCGTCTGGCGCGCCTAGCGGAGGAAGCCGCGGCGGATTGCTTGCGCGACTGCGGAAGCCCGGTCGGAGACATCGAGCTTGTCGTAGATGTGTTGCAGATGGGTTTTGACAGTCGCCAGCGAAATGTGCAGTTCGCCGGCGATTTTTTGGCCTGAGTGCCCGTCAGCTGCTAAGCGGAGGATCTCGACTTCCCGGGAGGAAAGAACCGGCTTCTCTGGGACGTCCTGGCGGGTGCGAAGTTCCCGGGCGAGTACATCCTGGGCGAAGGGCGCAATGACTGTTCCGCCCGCGCCGACTTGAAGGACAGCGTCGGTGATCTCGCCAAAGGATGCTGCTTTCTCCAGGAATCCTCGTGCCCCGTGCGCGAAGGCCCGGTAGACAGTCGTGCTGTCCATATAGGCGGTCAGCACGAGTACGTTTGTCGGCGATCCTTCGGCGAATAACTGCTCCAAGACTTCCATGCCGTCGAGCACCGGAAGTTTTAGGTCCATGACCGCCACGTCGGGTTTCAATTTCCGGATCGCCTCGAGTGCGCTTCTGCCGTCCCCTGCGGATCCCACGACATTTATCTGTGCCACGGCCTCCCAGTTTCGTGCCAGTCCCTCCCGGTACACGGGGTGGTCGTCGGCAATGAAGACGGTGAGGATCCTCATGGCAGCGCCAATGCGCTGCGGACGGTTCGGGCGAAGTGGTGGATTTCGAAAGGCTTGGTGAGGTAGTCCCGGATTCCGATGCCTCGCAGTTCTTTGATGCGGGCAGGCGTGGCATCGGCTGAGAGAACTATGACCGGGATTCGTCGTGTGCGTTCGTGGTTCTTCAGCTGCTTCATGACGTCGACCCCTGACATGTCAGCCAGGTTCACATCCAGGAGGATAAGTTGGGGGGAGATTTGACGTGCAAGGACGATACCGGATCTGCCGCTCGTCGCGGAGACAAGATTAAGGTCGCCCATCCCGGCGATGATGTTCTCGACCAAGCGAATATTGGCGTAGTTATCCTCAATGTGAAGAATAGTCGCCTCTGCCCCGCGGGGGATGACAACGGTTCCGATCCCGGACTCCGGCGCCCGGACTTCATCTTCCTGTTCGGGCCCGAGCGGTATCTCAACGAAGAAGGTCGATCCTTCTCCCGGAGCGGTGTGCTCGATGCCCAGCACACCCCCCATTTGCTCGACCAGCTTCCTGGAAAGCGCGAGCCCCAAACCCGATCCCTCGATGTCAGCCGCCTGGGCCAGACGGACGAAGGGCGTGAACAGCCGTTGAACGTCGTCTTCAGACATACCGGGGCCTGTGTCCGTGATGAAGAAACGAAGGGAGCCCCTTCGGTGCTCGCACCAGACTCGAACAGCACCTTGGGGTCTGTTAAACTTCACAGCGTTTCCGAGCAGGTTCAGGAATACCTGCCGGAGCCGTTGGGTGTCGGCCAGAATGTAGCGGTGCAAGGCCCCGTGCAGGTCGCTAGCGATTTCAATATCCTGTGCCGCCGCGAGCGGGCGGACGAGCTCAAGGGCCTGATGAATAGCTTCGATCGCTGGCACCGGGGTCGTCGCCATGCCCGGGGCGCCTGCTTCAATCCAGGTGATGTCAAGCACCTCGTTGACGAGTGAGAGCAGATGATTGCCGGCATCGAGAATGTGACCGGCGCTTTCGGCTGCTCTGGGCCCGAGCGGGAGATCCTGTAGCAACTGGGCGAAGCCCAGGATGGCATTCAGCGGCGTGCGCAATTCGTGGCTCATCCTGGAGAGGAATTCACTCTTCGACCGGTTGGCGCGTTCTGCTTCGTGCATGGCGTCGCGAGCCGCCCTCTCGGCGCGTTTACGGTCGGTGATGTCGGTGGAGATCGCCCCGAGCGCGTAAGGGCGCCCCGAATCACTGATCAGGGGGAACTTGATGGAGAGCCAGCGGCTGTCCTCATCGGGGTCGGCTCGGTCGCCTATTATCGCGAGCGGTTCTTCGACTTCAATGGAATCGCAGGTTCTGATCACCATGTTGTCGTTCTCGCGGTAGACATCCGCGACCGGTCCGGCGAATATATCGTGATCGGTGAGGCCGATGATTGATTCCGGGTTCATGCCGAAACGCCTGGCGAAATAATCGTTGACGAGGACGTACCGTCCGTCGAGGTCCTTGACATACATCAGGGCGGTCGAGTTGTCCAGAAGATCTTTGAGCTGCTGGATAGTCGAATGCAGGTCACGCTCTGTGGATTCTTGGTCGGTCAGCGTTCTTAGCTGGGCGACGAGGTATTCACCCGGATCCCCAGGGCTGCTGAAGGTCCGGGCCCTGAGGCGGTAGGCACCTTGATGGTCACCCAGTTGGAGAGTGACGGTTTGGGGTTCGGAGGGCGTGGAGGCAGTGGAGGCCACCATGTGGCTGAGGGCCGTTTCTGAATCCGTTGTTGGACTTCCCCGGAGGAGGGCGTGAAATTCCTTGTTGCCTTCAAGAAACACCAGCCCGCCGGCGTGCTCATTGCGGAATATGACAGTCGCCAGCGGCGCCGCATCGAAGGCGGCCACCTTCAGCCGGTCGAGGCCTTCAGCGGAACTCACAGACACAGTCTTTCACAACGGCACGACACTCAACAGGGCCACCGGGGCGCTCCCAACCGCAACCGGGGCCGGACCCGATCGTGTACCTTCTGCGCTCCCTTCAACGATACTAGGTCCCGGGAAGCGCAGGGCCCCTGCGAGTTTGCCGTTCGGAGCCGCCACAGAATGGGCAATCGAGGAAGTCGAGGGCGGAGCCGCAAGCTCGACAATCCTCATTTTTCAATTCCGGAACTATTCGCAGTGGAAGCGGACACTCTCTGGCTGGCCCATGCCACCTGCTGTTCACTAGAGCTATCCGCTTCATGGCAAGCTTCCTGATGTTTCAGAATGTTGAGTGGTTGGCTCGCCGTTCGGGCCTTCCTTTGACACCTCAATTCTTTCCCCGGACCAAGAGGGGCACATCCGCCGTTTGGAACGCCAAGAGATTGAACTTCCCCTCGCCGAAAGGATGATGCACCGCCCGTCTCATGGCCTTCTGCCGTACCAGACCGCTAGCCGGACTGACGTCGAGCACGTGCCGGATGAAGCAAAGGTAGGCCATACAGACAGATTTTCGAGTTCCAGACGGTTGGTCGCCGGGGACCCTGACGGCCTTCAAAATTCCAGGGTCACCAAAGGGAGGAGCACCCAGTCACAAACGGCCGTAAAAGGAGATTTGTCCCCGGCAGAGACCCAAATGGGCCTCATCCGGCCGAGCGATGTAGGCAGCCAATCCGCTGTTTGTAATTTCTACAATTGCCCCTCCGGATTCTTTCACTTCTGCCAGTGACAGAGACTTACATCACAGCGGAAGGTTGTTGCTACCCAACAACCCCTCCGGAGGGGCTGGAACTTAGGAACTGCAAGCCGCCGAATCAGGACTTTGTGAAGGTCGACAATTACGAGCGTGTGCGGCACGTTCCGGGCTCTAAGCTCAGGCGGCGCTTCCCCACCCGGGCCCATGCCGTGACTACCGTCTCCGTCCCGTTGCTTTTCTCTCCCGTAGGAGCATCCATGTCCGTTACACCCGATCAGACGACACCGTACTCGTCGTATGTTCTTCCCCCTCAGAAAAAAGTCAGGCGGTGGTCCCTCACAATGGCGTGGTGGGCCTTGTTCTCCGCTATGTTCTGGATTTACATCGCAGTAGCATCCGCGGGCGCCGTCGGCGTTCCAAACACGATCATCGGCATGGTGTTGACCATCGCCACCTACGGCGTGATCAATATGGTGCTGACCAAATTTGCTGCAAGGACCGGGCTCTCCGTGGAGGAATTCTCCCGGACCCTTTTTGGGCTTGTCGGTTCAGCTCTGGCAACATTGATCTTCGCCGCAACTGCCATCTATTACGCCGTCTTTGAAGGATCAATTATCGCGGTCGCCCTTGAGAGCTTCTTCGGTGGCTCGAGAATCATGTGGTACGCCATAGTGGTGGCCTACGCCATCCCGCTAGTTGCCGGCGGGGTCCAGAACTGGCTGGACAAGCTCAACGGCTTCCTTCTGCCCCTGTATCTGGCCGGCCTGGTGGCCGTTGTTATTGCTGCCACAGTCATCCGAGGTGTACCCACCGATTGGATCGGCCACGCAGCAGTCGCTTCGCCCTTGCCTGGCTGGGTTACTTCTTACCTAATTTACATGGGCGTATGGGTCGTGATGATGTACACCTTCGACTACGCGCGCCTTGGCCGCCAGCAAGACGAAAAGTTCCACGGCACCGTTACCTTCGGCTGGGTCTTCTATGCGTTCACGTTCGGCCTAAACGGTCTCATCGGTATTTACATCATGAGCGCCTGGGGTCTGCAGGCCACGGAAACCGGCGTTGTCCAGGCATTCATATCCTCCCTCGGCTTCTTCGGACTGCTGGTCATCTTCATCTCCCAGACGCGCATTAATACGGCCAATTACTATCTGGCATCCCTGAATCTGGGCGCTTTCATGGAGCGCGTCTTCAACCTCCGCCTTCCACGATTCGTCTGGGTGCTTGTCTCCGGCACCATAGCTTTCCTTTTCATGCTGACCGATGTGCTCTCGTACCTCCTCAAGGCTCTGGCGTGGCAAGGTGTCTTCGTCACGGCGTGGGTTGCCGTCGCCCTGGTATACATCGCTCTCCACCGCAACTCTCCAGGCGTCTTCCCCGAAGTCCGCCCCGAAATGCTCAAGCCCATCTCCGCTGGCGCAGTCGCCTGGCTCGTGGCCTCAGGAACGGGCATCTTCTTCACGGAGCAGACTGCTTCACCCTTGGCAGCCCAGTTCGCACCGTTGATCACGGTCGCGTTGGCCGGCGGCTTGTACTACGCCGCGCACTGTCTGCAGGCTTCTCCCGTCATCAGCGCCATTGATGCCGAAGTACTGGCTGCAGATTCGCACGACGACAAAGCTGTGGCACACCTCTGATATGTAGGTCTGGTTGTCAATAGCCGCGAATGAGCGGCTCCTGGGTTGTGGTTCCGGGGGCCGCTCATTTTGTGCCGGTCGGGCATGGGCGGATTGGTGGGTGCGGGCCGATTTCGACAGGCAGTGTCAGGCCCCACGATAATTAAGGCGACCGGGTGTGGTGGAGCTGCTTTGGTTGGGGCCAGAACAGACCTGCCGCCCGGCGTCTGTGCTAGCCGTTTCGGGCGGGTGAAGTAGTCAGGGCCGGGCTCGTTGTAGAGTTCGCCGGTTCTGAGTATGTTCCAGACGACAATCAGGATCGCTTGTTCAGCGCCGCGAGGGCTTTCATCGGGCCTCACCCGGGCGCCAGTCGCCGTATTTTGTGCCGAAGTGCATCTTCTTTCATCGCGACAGGGCCAACGTTGCGATTCCCCGGCGCTTTTGAGGTAGGGGTCTCGTTTCTGGTTTGTCGGGTTATACGCAGTGGGTTGCCGTGTTCGGAGACACACGTTGCCCGCTGACTGGGACTCGGCAGGAAGAAATGCTCATCGCCCCGGCCCGGGACAACACCGAGATCAATTCCAGGTCCGCAATCGACCCCGAGGGGGAGGGAATCATCGGCTGCGAAGCAACCGTCCTCATCGATGCCGGAACCTACAGCGGGGAAACCGGATTCCCGACCGCCATGATTTCGTACACTTTGGGCGGCGTCTACGAATTGGAATCCGTTTGGCCGTATCCCAGGTCATTTACACCAAAATTCCCCCAACCCGCTTCTTCCGCTCCCGCAATGGCGTATATAACAGTTTTGTTCTGGAGCGCACGCAAGAGATCCTTCGGACCGTCGGAATGGCCCTAACCGAGTTCAAGAAGCTCAACGTCGTCGTGACGGCTTCCCAGGGCCATTGGCCAGCGCAATGACGGCAACATCGTGGGGCCGTGCTGACCGACCACATCTATACCCTGAGTGCTGCAAGTACCACGTCCCGCGGTCACACCGTGGTGGATGGGCACATTCCGTACGGTCGGCCGTTCGGCGGAGCCAAGGTGGCCGGTTCGCCTTTGCTGGTCCGTCACCAGCAGCGAACCTCACCCGGACGGCGGCGTCACAGTCGTTACCTCAGGTGCGGAAATCGGCTCCGGTTCGCAGATGCAGAGCATTCTGTAGAGCGTCTCCCACGCACGGGTCTCAATGTGACACGCATCGCATGTAGCGCGCCGCATGCGCCGGATTGTCCGGGGCGTCGTCCGATGCGACCGTGACTTCCGGCGACACCGTTTCAAGGACCGCCCACAAGAAGACCTCGGAACTGCACAAATTGCAGTGGACGTATCCGGGTCCCGGAAAACTGCGCACCGGCGTTGTCCGCGTTGCGTTGCTGCACCGGAATTATCCGGACGGGTGGCCGGCTGCGCGGTCTGGCAGCCAGTGCGATCACCGCCGCGTTCGACCACGCCCTCGGCCAGTTCAGTCCCACACACTTTCGACCGGCTCAGCAACTGCCCCAGGCCAAGAGCGGCCTTCGGCATCCGGAGTAAGTGCTCGCCATCCCCCGGGTTCGCTGAAATTTGTTTTGCAGGAGAACCCGATCATGCCATTTATTGACCGGATGCACCGCTCGGCCACACGAAGCGTGCCGACGACAATGTCGTCGAGAGTGGCAGCCCTTGGCTCAACTCGGGCTCACAAGCCTTGAACGCGCCCGGTCGAGCTGGATGTCAGGCCCTGCTGAGAGCGACGATGTCGTCGTGGTACGCAAGATAGAGGTTGGTAATCACCCTCGCATTTGAGAGCGAGCCCCCTGTCAAGCTTTCAACCTTCTTCAACCGGTAACGAACGGTGTTTGGATGAACGAACAGGTCAGCGGCAACCCTGGCCACATCAAAGCCATCTGCCAGATACCTTATGAGTGTTTCTTTGAGTTCAACATCGACGTCTATATCTTTGACGAATGCTTGCAGCTTGCTCTTGTCCTTCGAGGACAGCCTTCGGGCGAGAAGCCATGTTGCTGGATCCACCTCATCCAGTCGCACAATACCAGTAGACAAACCGTGCTCTGAGTGACCCGCGGCTTTAACTTGCAGGCGGGCAATTCCAGCGGCCGCTTCCGCCTCCCGAAAAGCCTCGGGGGTGGACACCAGATCCGTG
Source organism: Arthrobacter sp. FW306-1B-G06A (assembly GCF_058781765.1). Classification (NCBI taxonomy): domain Bacteria; kingdom Bacillati; phylum Actinomycetota; class Actinomycetes; order Micrococcales; family Micrococcaceae; genus Arthrobacter; species Arthrobacter sp. FW306-1B-G06A. The sequence continues at coordinate 8,601 of NZ_JBYSXB010000021.1, forward strand.
TAGGGCTCCGACAAACCCACAACCACAGACCCTTCCAGCAATTCCAGCCAGGGATTGAGTGCAGAAGAGTCGGAGACGACAGCATGAAAGCCGGGAGGACTCTCCGGCGTCCGGCCGTTCTCGGCCAGCAGCAGCCCGAGCCCACTGGTTTCGGCCCGGCGCTGCAGCAGTTCGGGAAAAGCGGGATCCAGTGGTTCGTCGTCGAGGTTCGCCGCGACGACGGCACGGACAGGCCCGTAGGGGGTGAACCGAAGTGCGCGCATGCGTTCCCATTGCCTGAACTCGCGGGCCACCGGGATACCGTCCTGGAGCATGGTCAGTAACTGCATGCTTTCGTGGCGCGCCCGGGTGTCTGAAAACTGAGCGATCCCCTGAATTGCAGCGAGGAGTCGCTGGGTGGTTTCCAACAACAGGTCTCCCAAGTCGGTCAGCACCCTGTGGTTCATGCTTGCCACGGCCAACGTGTAGCCGACACCCTTGAGAACCGTGGGACGTGCCATGGCTGCCCACCGGCCGATTTCGATGGTACCGGAATCGTTCTTGCCGGAGCGGATCTCCTTCCACATCAAGTGGGTGGGACCGTCTCCAGACGACTCAACGATGGCCCCGGACTCGTCGTAGAGTACGGCGGTGCCGCGGCAGGCAGTGGCCAGCCTGGCTATGAGAGATTTAATCGGGTCTGCAGCTGAAATGCTCTGCAACAGGTCATTGCTCAGCCACAGGGCGCGCTTTTGCACGTAGGCGTCAGGAGCGACCTGAGATTGATTGATGAAGTTCTCTATGCGGTAGAAGGGTACGTCCTTCGCCACCGTGTACAGCGGAAATCCGGCCTGCTTGCATGCCGCTACCAGCTGCGCGGGCACGTAATCAAAATAGACACCGACTCCGAAGAAGACGGCCGCCACCCGGGCCTCCCGCAATTCGTCAACCAGCTTCACGGCGAGCAGATGTTCCCGTTCCGCGTTCACAAACCTCAAACCAGTGGTCAGGAGGATGCTGTTCGGCTCGAGCCATTCGGCCGGATTGTGGATATCGCTCGTGTGGGCACTGGTGATGACCGTGCCCGGGTTCCCCGGGACTACCGGTGACAGTCCGAGATGCCCTTCATTGACGACGTCGTTGAGTGTGACGGGTGGCTTGTCAGACATCAAGCCTCCTAGGCGAAATGGCGGGAAACAGCAGAACTGAAGGCTGCCTGTAATTTCTACAACAGACCTTCCCGATTATTTTACTTCCGCCAGTGACAGAGACTCACATCACAGCGGAAGGTTGTTCCTACCCAACCACCTATCTGGAGGAACTAGATGTCCAATGTCAGAGTCGCCGTCGATGTGGGCGGCACATTTACAGACGTTTGCATTTTTGACGAGGATACGCAGCGCATGCGCGTCACGAAGGTGCCGTCCACCCCCGCCGATCCCATGCTGGCGATCCTGAGCGGAGTCGAGCGCGCCGAGATCAACCTCGAAGATGTCACTCTTTTCTCGCATGGCACCACTGTGGCCACGAATGCACTGATCACCCGAAACTTTCCTGCCGCGGCGATGGTCACCACCAAGGGTTTCCGGGATGTCATCGAGATCCGAGACGGAACAAAGGACGATCTTTGGGATGCTTACAACGACGTAACGGGGCCCTACATCCGCCGCCGCGACCGATTCGAAGTCACCGAGCGCATCGATTTCGCCGGAAACGTCGTCACCCCCCTGGATGAAGTCGAGGCACGCCGCCTGGCAGCCGTGCTGCGCAAGCGCGGCGTCGCAACAGTCGCCGTCTGCTTTATCAACTCCTACGCCAACCCGGAACACGAAATCCGTATGCGAAAGATTCTCGAAGAGGAGCTCCCTGACGCCACCGTGTCGACGTCGGCTGAGATCCTTCCCGAGATTTTCGAGCATGACCGCTTCAACACCGCGGTTTCCAACGCGGTCTTGGGGCCGCTGGTATCGGGGTACGTAAACCGTCTTGCGGATGAGCTCAAAGACGGAGGATACGACGGCGACCTGCTGCTTTTGCATTCAGGCGGCGGTTCCATGACGCCCCGAATGGTCAAGCGCTACCCAGTCCGCCTGGCGGCGTCCGGTATCGCTGCAGGAGCCATCGCGGCGAAGCACATTGCCCAGCAATGTGGCTATGAAAACGCTGTTGGTCTCGACATGGGTGGCACCTCCACAGACATCGCGCTGGTCTCCGATGGTGAACTTCGAATCACCAAGGAATGGCAAGTTGAATATGGTCACCCGATCGTCTTCCCCAGTATCGAAGTCCTGACCATCGGGGCGGGCGGCGGTTCCATCGCACACATCGACATCGCGGGTTCACTGCGCAACGGACCACAGTCCGCCGGCGCTGATCCTGGACCGGCCTGCTACGACATGGGCGGCACACAACCCACTAACTGTGACGCCAACGTTCTCCTGAACCGGCTCGGCTCCACCCTCGCCGGCGGCGCCAAGACGCTGGACCGGGGACTCTCCGAAGCAGCGATCAAACAGGTTATCGCCGATCCGCTTGGCATGAGCAAGGAAGAGGCTGCCCACGCGATCCTCCAGGTCGCGAACGCCAACATGGCTGACGCCGTTCGTCTCATCTCCATCAGGCGGGGCTACGACCCCCGGGACTTTGCGCTGATTGCCTTTGGCGGGGCAGGAGCCTTGCACGGCGCCGAGGTGGCCAAGGAATTGAACATTCCCACAGTCGTCGTTCCGCCGAACCCTGGTGTGACCTCGGCCATGGGATGCCTCCTGGTCGACATCCGCCACGATCTGTCCTCCATGTACACGGCCTTGGCTGCGGACGCCGACCCCGAAGACTTGGAAGAGCACTTCAGGGCGCTGGAGGCGGAGGCTTCGGCCCGGCTCCGGCACGAAGGCGTATCCGAGGAGAACTCGGTACTGCAGCGCATCATCTCCATGCGTTACCAGGGACAATGGCGTTCCCTGGCCGTTAACATCGGCGCTGGAGAGGGCGCTCTTGAGGAAGCGATTCAAAGCTTCCATCAGCAACACGAGCGCGAATTCGCCTTCCACCAGGACGATCAGCCTGTTGAGATCTACCAGCTCCAGTTGTCAGCCATCGGCAAGACGCCCAAGCCAACATTCGTCCCGGCGAGGGTGCGGGTATCGGAGCCCGGCGAGCCCGAGTCCATTCGGCCCGTTTACTTCGGCGAAGACGGTTGGGTGGAGACCCCCGTATATGACCGCACGAAGCTCGGCGCCGGCGCCACGTTCGCCGGTCCGGCCATCATCGACCAACTGGACTCCACGACGGTTGTTCCGCCACGCACCACGGCTGAGATCGACGACTGGCTCAACATCCGAATCCACCTCACCGAATTCAAAGAGCAGCAGGAAGGCTAACCCCATGACCGACGTAGCCACAAGGCCGGATCTGCACGCTGCACATTCCGGCGTCCGTCAGGCTTCAGGGCTTGACCCTGTGACCTTCGAGGTGCTGAAAAATGCCTTCGTCACCAGCGTGGACCTGATGAGCGAGCAGATCCTCAGAACCTGCTACTCCTTCGTCATCTACTCCCGCGACTTCTCGTCCGCCCTGTGTGACGCCCGAGGAAATACTGTTATGCAGGGAAGCGGCGACATCGCGGTGCATGTTGGCACGTTGCACTTCCAGTGCAAGGCCATCATCGAAGAGTTCGGACAGGACATCCATCCTGGCGATGTCTTCGCCATCAACGACCCTTACAGAGGCGGAACCCACTTCAACGACGTCAGCTTCATCCGCCCGATCTTCTCCGACGGGGAAATCATCGCGTACGCCCAAAATAAAGGACACTGGGCCGACATCGGAGGCAATGTTCCCGGCTCCTTTGACGTGAACGCAAAGGAGCACTTCGGCGAAGGCCTGCGCATCACCCCGGTCCGGGTTTGGAGCAAGGGCACATTTCTTCACGACGTCGCGCAACTCCTCGTGTCCAACACCAGGGCTCCACGACAGGCCATGGGTGATCTCCATGCCCAGTCAGAAGCTACGGCCGCGTGCGAACGGGAAATCCTTCGACTCGTGGGCAAGTACTCCAAGAAGACAGTCGTGGCCGCGATGCAGGAGACTCAGGACTACGTGGAAAGAATTGTCCGACGCCGGCTGGAGGATCTCCCGCAGGGCGAGTGGGAGACAACCGACTACATCGACTTCGATCCCGGCAAGGGCGAGGGCCTGGTCCCCATCAAGATCAAGCTGACCTTGGATGGCAAGGGGATCCACTACGATCTGACGGGCTCGGCCCCGGCCGTGGAGACGTTCCTCAACTCTGGTTACGGCACGACACACTCCGCTATCTACGCGGGCACCAAAACGTTCTTCCCGGACGTCCCGCTGAACTCAGGTTTCTACGCCGCGGTTGAAGCGATCATCGGCCCTGAGGGAACTGTTGTAAACGCCGGCTGGCCGTATGCCGTAACAGGCTTCTGCTCCGGCCCTTACGAAAAGCTGATGAACGGGATCTTCGAACTCTGGTCTGGCATCATGCCCGACCGTGCCATGGCCTGCGCCTTCAACCTTGAGTATCTCCTGGTCGGTGGCAGGGATGGCCGCACCGCCGACAACCCCTACTTCATGTGGTACGACTGGATGGCCGGCGGTTGGGGCGGGCGCGCCAGCAAAGACGGCTCGAGTGCCACCGCACCGGTGTTCGGCCCGGGTCTCGCCGTTCAGCCGGTAGAAGGCCAGGAGCGGCTTTCCCCGGTCCTTACCACCGTCCACCAGATTGGAATGGACTCCGGTGGCCCGGGTAGGTTCCGCGGCGGCCTCGGCATCGAGAAGGGCGGCATCCTAGTAGATGCCACCAACACCGTGATGAGCTACTGCTGCGACCGGGCGCGGTCCATCACTTGGGGCATCGAGGGTGGATTGCCTTCCATTCCACATGGCGTGTGGATGAACAAGGGCACGGAACAGGAGAGGTTCCTCGGTTCCAACTTCTCTGCTGTGCCCCTGATGTCCGGAGACTCTTTCACCAGACCGTCCGCGGGCGGCGGCGGATACGGCGATCCACTGGAGCGACCCTTTGATGAGGTTCTCGACGACGTCATTGATGACTACGTCTCGATTGAACGGGCAGCCAAGGACTACGGAGTGGTCGTTCGCGAGATCGACAAGGACCTGGACCTGTTCGAGGTGGACGAGCTTGAAAGCAAGAGCCTCCGCGAGCATATTCGGTCCGAAAGGCACGGCTGGCTGGCGACCGATCCTGTACTGATCGCCCAGCTGTACCGGGCAGGCGAACTGGATCTGCTAGACGTCATTCGGCGCCACGGAGTCATTCTGGATTGGGGCTCCGGGGAACTGTTTCCCGAAACAACCTCACAGTTCCGGGCAAGCATGCTAAGGCGCTCTGCCTCACACTGGGGCTGATAGCCCGAAATCCCCGAACCAACGGAATCGCCCGGCACCGAAAGGTGCCGGGCGATTCCGCAATCAGCAGTCAAGTTAGCGAAACGAGTACTCAGCATAGAACCGCAACAGGCGTCTCGGAACAGACAGCCGCTCGGCGAATCCGCGCGCTCTGTAACGGAGTGGCCATGTGGGCGGTCTTCGATCCCGCGTGATCGGCCTGTCGACGGGAGCCCTACTATGGATTCGAGCATCACCGCCGGGGCCTAGAATCCAGCGGCCGTGCGTTGGGCGCTGACAGTGACTTCCTTTAAGACCATGTCTCCTAAGCGGACTTCCACGACTTCACCGGTTCAGTTCTGCCTGTCCGGCGAGGCGGTATTGGAGCCCCTGTTCCGTTTGCTTGAACATCAGCGTTCCAGGAGTATGGCGTCGCCCTGCCATCCGCCTCCGCAAAGCGCTGCCGCCGCTCGTCTTGTACTGCGGGGATGAGTGCGTGTACTGCCGTGACTATAGAACCGGGCGCCAGACGCGCCGATTGGAAGGCCTCTTTGATCTCCCCCAGATCGAGGTCAGCCTCCCATGCTTCACGTTCAGGTACAGTCTGGATGGCCCTGGCAGGCTTGTCGGGAAGTGAGGTATCCGCACCGGCGATTTGTGCATGGGCCCGCAAGACCGCCAAGATTGGCAGCCCGAGCAATTGGGCGGTCTCCCGCCAGGTGAACACGAGCGCTACGGCCCCGTCAATCAATGGTGACGCGTTCCTTGCCGTCGCCGTTCCCTCCAGAGAGAAAGCAGGCTGCAGCCGGGCAAGGGGCTCGCGCGAGGTGTCCGGTTGTCGATTGCCAGTGTCCCATGGCATCGTGCGTGAATGCGTCCGTCAGTCCTTCGTGTGCCGCGGCGTCAGAAACGTCCAACCCACCACATGGATTCCGGCGCGGGTCGGGGTAGGAGGCGAGGAACTTGGCTCATTGACTTCTGTCCCCGGCGACGACGACTGTCGCGTCACCTACGCAGAAGCATCCTCGCGGCCTCGATAATCGCGGACATCCCGGAGATGCAGACCTTGTTTACAGTGATCGCTGGAGCCGACAACGGCACTCCTGCAGCGACTGCGCTCTGACGGGTCGAGTTTTGACCCGTGCCTGACTGAAGCACCTGTCCCATGACGACGGCGTTCACCAAGAAGGGTCGATTCCGGCTTTGGTCAGCACGCCGCCAATGGCTGCTCCTCCCAGATCTACGGCAGATACGGTGGAGAGCTGACCGAGGAACCGGCCGTGAGCCGTGCTGGAGGCGCCGACGATCACGACGCCATCTGGACTGTCTTGGAAGGCGCTTTCATCTGGTTTCGTACGCGTACTCCGCAATCGAGGCGTTGGCTGCGTTGGCGTGTTCGTCCTTGGCCGCTCGATGGGATGTGTGTCACGACAGGCATGCCAGGCCAGTCGGGGGAAAGTTCGCACCAAGGACCATGCAGCGATCGATGTCACCGGGCGTTGCGGCAACGCCTTCGTCGAGCATGAGCTGGACCTCTTCGGCTAGCGCGTCTCTGACCCGACGGCGGATGCGGTCAGGGTCTGTTCCGTGCGGCTCCGAAGGCAGAGTCAAAGCGGTGGGGTGAACTGCGCCCTCTTCATCGAAGAAGCTGGGCAACCGTGCCTCGACGACCGAGGAAAGCGCGGCCGATCGGTGGAAGCGGTCCGGGTAGGCGCGATGCAGCGTATCAGAGATGTGCTGCTGAACGGCGGGGCCGATGTATCCGATCAAAGCCAGCGGTGTCATGGGCAAACCCCAGGGATCCAGGGCGCGGTCAACATCGAGCGGGTGGCTTCCCTTGTCGATCTCGGCGAGGACTTCCGAGAAGATCCGGGTCAAGATGCGATTTACGACGAATCCGGGTGTGTCCGAGACGTGAACTGCGGTCTTGTCGAGCTTGGTGGCGAGGTCTCCGGCATCCGCGACGGCTCTGTCTGACGCGAAGGGGGTGCGGACCAGTTCGAGCAGTGGCAATGCGGCCACGGGATTGAAGAAGTGGAATCCGAGGACGCGTTCGGGGTGCTTGAGCACCCCGGCCATGGCAGCAACCGACAATGAGGAGGTGTTCGTGAGCAGGAGCGCGTCCGGTGCGACTGACGCCTCGAGTTGTCGAAGTACAGCTTGTTTAGTGCTCAACTCCTCGAAGACTGCCTCGATGACAGCATCGCAACTTCTGAAGTCCGCAGGATCGGTGGAGCCATGGATGAGCCCTGAAATCTCTGCTGCTTCACCCGTCGCGAGTCGGCCCTTGGCTTCCTGGCGGTTGAGGCGATTGCGCATCTCATCAAGTGCATTGGTGACGCGACTTGCAGAGACGTCGCTGATGAGAACCGGAACACGGAGCTTTTCGGCGGCGAGCAGGACAAGTTGGGTCGCCATTCGTCCGGCCCCGACTACCCCAAAAGACTCGATGCTTCTCTTTGTCCCGGGACTGCTGGATGAATCATCTGAAGAGATGCGTGACAGTGTTTGTGACATGATCCTGGTTCCGTCCCTACCCTCGTAGGTAGACCGTAGTCGTGTGTGTAAAGAATTCCTTCGCCGCGGAGCCTTGTTCCTTGGGTCCGGAGCTGCTTTTCTTGGCCCCGCCAAACGGCACGTGAGGGTCTGAGCCTGCGGATTCCGAATTGATGTGAAGGATGCCTACGTTGAGGGCGTCAATCGCTTCCAGTGCTATGGCCATGTTGCGGGTGAACAAGGATGCGGACAGACCGAACTCGGAATCCTCCGCCCAAGCGAACGCTTCGTCTGTTGATGCTGCCCTACGGACTGCCAGTACCGGGCCGAATAGTTCCTTGCGCCACGCGATGTTCGCAGCGCCCACGTTTCCGCGAGGAAGTTCGAGCACCGTGGGTGCGAGAAAGGCGCCGTCCGTGCCGGCAAGAGGATTAGCCGAAGATGTCCCGGCGATGGCTTCGGCTCCCGTTTCCATGGCGATGGTGATGTCATTGAGAATCGACATGCGGGCTCCCTCGCTGACCAGCGGTCCCATGTGGACGGATGGTTCTGTGGGGTTTCCGGTCTGCCAGTTTTCGAGCCGGGCCTCGAAGCGCTCTAGAAACTCGTCGGCGATGGAATCGGCGAGGATGAGGCGGGACGTTGCCGTGCACTTCTGCCCCGTTGATCTGAATGCTCCGAAAAGCACCTGTTCCGCGGCCAGGTCAAGGTCTGCGTCTGGGAGCACCATGGCGGCGTTCTTGCCGCCCATTTCGGCTTGCATGGGCAACCCGCGCAACGCCGCCTCGGCGGCCAATCCACGTCCAATGCCTGGCGAGCCGGTGAACGTTATCCCGTCAAGACCCGGACTTCGCGCGAGGTCCGTGCCGATTGAGCCGGACCCAATGATCATGTTGAGGACGCCGGAAGGCAGGCCGGAATTGGCCAGAGCTTCGGCCAAACGCATCGCAAGGAGAGGGACGGTTGAGGCCGGTTTCCACACCACGGTGTTCCCGTACACGAGTGCCGGGGCAATCTTCCATGCCGGAATTGCAATCGGGAAATTGAAGGGGGTGATGACGCCAATTACGCCGAGCGGTTTCCGCGTAATGAGAATACGTTCGCCGCGTCGCGGTGAAGCGTAGTGCTCTCCGGCAACCCTGTCGCCTTCGTTGCCGTAGTAGCGCAGAATCTGTACCGCGCGCAGCACTTCCGCTGTCCCTTCCGCAAGTGTCTTGCCTTCCTCTCTCGAAAGTTCCAGACCCAAGCCGGACGCCTGCTCTTCCAACGCGGCGGCGGCGCGGATGAGCACGGCGCCCCGTTCATGAATCGGTGTGCGGCTCCATTCCGGCTGTGATGCGCGGGCTGCGCTCATCGCGCGTTCCAGATCGCTAGCCAGGGCCGTCTGCCCTTCGGCGACCAGTTCCTGCGGGCTGGCCGGATTCCGGGAGGCCAGGCGCTGCCCGTCGCCGACGACCCACCTGCCGGCTATCAGGAGCTTAAGCAGTGCGGGAGTCTCGACTTTGCCGGCGGATCCGGTGTTCCGTGCGGCGCTGCGTTCCGCGGCCATGGTCACCGGAAGGCACCTGTCCCGGTGAGCTTTTGGCCGAGGATCAGGGTGTGGACTTCATCTGTACCTTCGTATGTCCGCACAGATTCAAGGTTGTTGGCGTGGCGAAGGGGGGAGTAGTCGAGGGTGATCCCGTTTCCGCCGAGGATCGTTCGGGCCTCGCGGCAGATCTTGATTGCTTCCCGGCAGTTGTTGAGCTTGCCGACGCTGATTTGGTGGGGCTGCAATTTGCCGGCGTCCTTGAGCCTGCCGAGGTGCAGGGCGAGGAGAAATCCTTTGTTGATCTCCAAAGCCATATCCACGAGCTTCTGCTGGGTGAGCTGATAGCCAGCAAGACGCCGGCCGAACTGGAGTCGCTCCTTGGAGTAGTTGAGCGCGTCTTCGAAGGCGTCCCTGGCTGCTCCCATCGTGCCCCAGGCAATGCCGTAGCGCGCTTCGTTGAGACACGCGAAGGGGCCTTTGAGGCCAGTCACGTTCGGTAGGACTGCCTCGGCGGGAAGCCGCACCTCATGCAAGTTGATTTCGCATTGGATCGAGGCGCGCATCGAAAGTTTCGGTTCGATCGGAGTTGCCTTAAAACCCGGTGTGTCGGTCGGGACAACGAAGCCGCGCACCCCGGACTCCGTCTGGGCCCAAATGATGGCGACCTGAGCGACATTGGCTAGTCCGATCCAGCGCTTGGTGCCGTTCAGGATCCAGTCTTTACCGTCTCGGCGGCCAAAGGTGGTCATGGAGGAGGGGTCTGAGCCAGCGCTGGGCTCGGTGAGTCCGAAGCAGCCGATCGCCTCCCCGCCAGCCATCCGCGGGAGCCATTCGTCCTTCTGTTCGTCCGAGCCATGTTTGGCGATGGCCGTCATGGCCAGCGATCCCTGCACTGATACGAACGTCCGAAGCCCGGAGTCACCGGCCTCGAGCTCGGTTGCGGCGAGGCCGTATTCAACTGCCGACTGCCCGGCGCATCCGTGACCTTTGAGGTGCATGCCGAGCAGGCCCAGCTTGGCAAATTCAGGCACGATTTCGAGGGGAAACCTGGCCTCCTCGTACCACCTGGCGATGTTTGGTTTGATCTGCTCTTGGACAAACGCCCGGACCCGGTCGCGCAGGGCGAGCTCCTCGCCGCTGAGTAGTGTGTCGAACGAAACCAGGTCGGAAGGATCCACGGCGGTGGAATCGTGGATGCCTGCGGAAGTGGGGGCAAGGGTCATGATGGTCCCTCCTGGGCTTGGTGACTAGGGGTTAGTCTGCGCTTATAGATTGTCGTCAGTGTTCCCGGTCCTGGGGCTGCGTAGCCAGCTCAGTACGTTGTGAGTGTGTTCGCCGAGTGCGGGAGGTGCCTGGGTTCGTTGGGGCAGCGGCGGCGTCCACGTTATGGGGTGGCGGATCTGGTGCCCGACGATTGCGCCGTCGGCGTCGTGCACGGCGATCGTCGGAGCAAGACCCAGTTTCTCGGCGTACTCAAGGCCCTCTCCAATGCTGGCAACCCGCCCTGCCGGGACCCCGGCTGAAACCAGTTTGTCCTGCCATGTTTGGGCGCCGGCGACAGACAGCCCGGCTTCGAGCAGGGGGACGAGCTCTCGGCGGTACCTGACACGCGCTGAGTTTGTCGCGAATCGCGGATCAACCGCGAGCTCCGGGGAGCCGATTGCCTCGCATAGCCGCGCGAACTGACCGTCGTTGCCTGCAGCCACAGCCAAGGGATCGTCAGCAGTTGCCAACAGCTGGTACGGGACAATCGACGGGTGGTCGTTGCCCATACGCTTTGGCAGCACCCCCGCCCCCAGATACGCCTGGCCTTGGTTGGCCAGTGCGCCTTGAAGGCTTGAAAGCAGGTTGACTTCGACCCGGCGGCCCCGCCCCGAGGTGGTGCGGGCGGAAAGGGCGGCGAGGATGCCTATGGTGGCATCCTTGGCAGTCAGCACATCAACCAACGCAACACCCACTTTGAAAGGGTCCCCTTGGTGGTCGCCGGTGATGCTCATGAGCCCACCAAGGGCTTGGACGATGAAGTCATACCCCGGAAGATTCCGTCCGCCGCCGGAACCGAACCCGGAGATCGACGCATAGACGAGCCCAGGGTTCTCTTGCGCGAGTGCCTCATAGCCGAGGCCCAACTTCTCAATGCCGCCTGGTTTGAAATTCTCGACCAGCACGTCGGCCCGGCAGGCTAGCTCCCGGGCGAGGGCTTGATCGTCGGGGTTATTCAGGTCAAGGACGATCGATTCCTTGTTCCGATTCACGCTCTCGAAGTAAGTTGCCCCTGTCTTCGAGGACGGCGGGGACCACTGACGGGTGTCATCGCCGGTGCCCGGCCGCTCGACTTTGATGACCCTGGCTCCAAGATCTGCAAGGGTCATGGTGGCAAGCGGGCCTGCGAGCACGCGGGAAAAGTCTGCGACCAGGATCCCGGCGAGGGGGGCACTGGAGTCTGTTTGCGCGTTCATCGTTCTCCTGAGTGCCACCCTCCCGGAACACTCATGAGAGCACCGAGCGAATGGATGCCTCCAGCACGGCAAGTCCTTCGTCAAGAACGTCAGCCTCGATCCCGAGCGGCGGAAGCAGCCTGATTACGTTGCCGTTCGTCCCGCATGTCAATGTCAGTACGCCGTGGGTGTTGGCCTTCTTGGCCGCGGCGACGGCAAGGTCCCCGCGGGGTCCCGCGTCGTCTCCGAACTCGATGGCCATCATGGCACCCCGGCCACGAACATCGGAGACACCCTCCAAGGTCAGCAGCGGTTCGAGCCTTGCTCGAACCGCGGCCTCCACGCGTACGGCGTTCTCAAGAAGGGTGCCGTCTCCGAGGAGTTCGAAGACGGCCAGCGCAGCCTCGCACGCGACCGGGTTGCCGGCATAAGTTCCACCCAGGCCTCCGGTATGGACGGCGTTCATCAACTCGGCCCGTCCGGTGGCGGCGGAGAGCGGCAGGCCTGCTCCGAGTGCCTTTGCCGTGAGCGTGATGTCGCCGGCGATGCCCTCGTGTTCGGAGGCAAACAATTTGCCTGTGCGGCCCATACCGGCTTGGATTTCGTCGATGACCAGGACGATACCGTGGCGGGTGGCGATTTCGCGCAATCCGGCAAGGAAGCCTTGGGCGTGGACGATGAACCCGCCTTCTCCCTGAATGGGCTCGATGACCATCGCAGCGAAGGTCTCCGGCCCGTACTCGGCAAGAATCGCCTCTACGCCTTTGAGAGCGGAAGCGGGACCATTCGGGGAGCTGTGAGCCGGTGCAGTCGGACCCCGGAAGACAGATTCCGGGAACGGACCAAAGTTGAGCCGGTAGGGGTTCTCCTTGGCGGTCATGGCCATCGTGAGCTGGGTGCGTCCGTGGTAGGCCTCGTCAAAGACAAGGACGTTGGGGCGTCGGGTGGCGGCGCGGGCTATCTTGATGGCGTTCTCGACCGCTTCCGCACCGGTCGAGAAGAGGGCGGTCCGCTTGTCGAAGTCGCCGGGGGTGTTCTCGTTGAGCCACCGGCAAACGTCGACGAACGACGAATATTCCGTGACCATGAAGCACGTGTGCGTAAACCGCTCAAGCTGGGCGGCGGCACGTTTGGCAACCCGCGGGTTCGCTGCACCAACGCTCGTCACGGCAATGCCGGACGCGAAGTCGATGATGTGGTTTCCGTCAACATCAACGAGCATGGCGTTGAGCGCCCGGTCGATGAATACGGGCTGCGTTATGCCGAAGGCATCCGTAACGTGTCGACGACGCTCGGCCTCCAGCTCACGGGAACGAGGCCCGGGGAGTTCAGTGAGCAAGCGGCGGGCTGCCGCTTGGACGCTGGCAGGGTCATTGACGGGGCTAAGGGCGATTTCTGGCGTGACGGTCATAGGTCCTCCTCGTGTAGTAAATTCCACGATAGGGACGCACACTCCCGCTGTCTTTGGATGATCTATCCAGGATCAGAGGCATGCATGACGGAACATACAAACGGTCTTATGATTGGCGCATGATCACCCTCGCCCGACTTGTTGCAGCAGCACAACGCGACCTGGTGCCGTTCTGGCCGATCCCGCTCCCCCGCGTCGAGCTCTCCGGGGTTCACGTGTCCGAGCTCGAGGACCCCACAGTCTTCCTCTATGGTGGCGAGCTACTCCTGACCGTCGGACTCCAGCTGAGTGGCCTGGACAGCGCCACCCGCGCCGACGCTTGCACAAACTATGTTCGTCGCCTCGTCGACGGTGGAGTTGCCGCCCTCGGCCTTGGTCTTGGCTCAGGTCATGCCATGGTGCCGGATGAGCTTCGAGCTGCGTGCACCGAAGCCGGCCTTCCACTGCTGACGGTGCCCCGGGAATCACCCTTTCTTGCCGTTTCCCGAGCGTACTGGGAACTTGTTCGGCAAGGCGGGGAGGCGGAGCTAACGGCGCTGCTCGGACTGCAGGTGGCCCTGACGCGCGCCGCGGCCCAGGACGATGCCGAACCGGAAATCGTCCGCGAACTCTCCCGTGCGCTCGGCACTTGGGTTGCTTATCTCCCGGAGGGCGACGGTTCACCCTCAACGGCCGCCACAAGCGGCGAGCTGCCCGCCGGCCTGCTGGCGGATCTGGTCCGAGAATCGGCCAACCTCCGGACGGCCCGGCAGGGAGCCACAGGAAACATCCAGCTCGCATCCGGAACCGCCGCCCTGTATCCCGTCTCCAGTGGCCCTGCCGCCTCCGGCTATCTCGCTCTGGGTCGAAGTGGTCAGCTTGCGGCAGCAGAACGCCACCTATTCCTGACTGCTTCGACCCTCCTCGCCGCAAGGGCGGCGGGCCAGCGGCACGCAGCCGCGGAACGCCGTCGCGCGGAAGGCATGCTTGCCGCGCTCGTTCTGGAAGGGCACGACGACGCCGCACGCCTGTTGGCCAAACAGATGGAGTCGGATCCTCTGCCAGAGACAGCATTCCTGGTCGCGCTCCCCCGTGTTGAGGGTCTGGCAGCACAATTGCATCAGTACGGTCTGGTGCTTGAACGGCAGGATGCCCTGTTCGTCCTCCAATCGGCTTCGGGCACCCGGCCCCTCCTCCCCGCGGGCGTCCGGGGAGCATGGGGTGGCCCTATGCCCTTGAGGCGACTACACGAAATTGCGGCCCAAGTCGCCGAGGTGGCCGCTTCAGCCCCGGCCGACCAGCTGGTGCGGGTCGGCCACGGGCTCGATCTGCCAACAGATGAATGGGTGGACAAACTTAGCGCACATCCGGGCAACTTGCTTGAAACCGTCCGCGCCTACCTTGCGCACCGAGGCCAATGGGAGGCGGCGGGGCGAGAACTCGGTGTCCACAGGAACTCGATTCGATACAGAATCGGGCAAGCCAGCGAACTCCTCGGCGCCGACCTGGACGATCCGGATGTGGCAGCCCAGTTGTGGCTGGCGCTAAGGGGACGAACGCAGAGCTCTGGCATGAGCTGAGGACGAATGGTGCCCCTACCCTCTTCGAGACGGGGCGCTTTCCCCTCGTAATCAGCTCACGCCGGAGCACGGGTGTCGGCAGGCCTTTGGAGCGGCATAGAGCATTGGGCGTTGTTCCCTCCTTGGCGGTGGGGCGGGGCGCATTTTCCGGTTAAGTACGCCCACGGGGGTTCGGGTGTTTCCCTCCAAATTTGACAGTTCGTACAAAGGTTTCATCGCTTTTTGACGTTTCGTATCATGACCGGTGGCGCGCGGATGCCTACGCTCGATGGACAGTCCTTTGTTGGAAACCTTCCATCTGGATAAGCATCTGTCCCCGGAGAGCGGTGGAAGCCGCACATCGCATCTTGCGAAGTGCGGCTGCACTCCATCGTTCCTCCCGTCATTGAGAGGACGATCGTGACGATCGAAGATATAAGCCCCGTAGCCGAAACAGCGCGCCGTACAAGGACTATCCGCGGTGCGGTCCTCGAAGCCATCGGGGCGAACCGCCCGTACACGAAATCCCGCCCCATTCGAGTGGGCGACGTGGAGCTTGAAGAACCGGGCCCCGGCGAAATCCTGGTGCGCATTGAGGCCGCTGGAGTGTGCCACTCCGATCTTTCGGTGGTCAACGGAAACCGGCCGCGCCCGGTTCCGATGCTGCTCGGCCACGAAGCCGCCGGGATCGTGGAGGAGCTGGGTGAAGGTGTCGATGGCATCTCGCTTGGCCAGCGTGTGGTAATGACGTTCCTCCCCCGCTGCGGGCAGTGCGCCGGATGCCGGTCCAACGGCAGGACGCCCTGCGAGAAGGGCACCGCCTCCAACACCGAAGGAACGCTGCTTGGCGGTTCGCGCAGGCTCTCCAGGGACGGGCAGACGGTGAATCATC
Organism: Arthrobacter sp. FW306-1B-G06A; assembly: GCF_058781765.1. Taxonomy (NCBI): domain Bacteria; kingdom Bacillati; phylum Actinomycetota; class Actinomycetes; order Micrococcales; family Micrococcaceae; genus Arthrobacter; species Arthrobacter sp. FW306-1B-G06A. The sequence goes on from NZ_JBYSXB010000021.1 coordinate 24,256, forward strand.
ATCTGGGGGTCTCCGCCTTTGCCACCCATGCCGTCGTTTCCCGTCGCTCAGTCGTGCCCGTAGGAGCCGACGTTCCGGCGCATGTTGCTGCACTGCTCGGCTGCGCACTCCTCACCGGTGGCGGAGCCGTCCTCAATGTTGCCAAGCCCGGTCCCTCCACCCGGGTGGCCATCGTCGGGCTGGGCGGCGTTGGCATGGCTGCGCTGATCACTGCCAAAGCCGTCGGTGTCAAGCACGTCGTGGGAATCGACACGATGCCTGCAAAGCTGGAAGCCGCACTCCGGCTCGGGGCAGTTGATGCCATGAATTCCGAAACAGCCATGGAACGCGGTGAGAAGTTTGACGCTGTCATTGAAGCCGCCGGGCATCCCCGCGCCCTTGAGGCGGCCATCGCCCTCACGAAGCCGGGAGGCATCACGGTAACCGTCGGGCTGCCGGCCCCCGGTCAACCTGCGTCGATCGATCCTCTTGCCCTGACTGCCGAGGCGCGTTCCATCGTCGGCAGTTACCTCGGCTCAGCTGTGCCGGCGCATGACATCCCGATTTACGAGAACCTTTGGCGCTCCGGGCAACTGGCTGTTGAGGGTCTCGTATCAGACACAATCCCGCTCGAGGAGATCAACCTCGCGATGGACACCCTCGACGGCGGCCACGCTCTGCGCCAGATCATCACCTTTTCCTAATCCATAAGACATCCCACCCCTGAGGAGAAAACACCATGTCATCCAAGAACGACCATGTTTATAGCGCCATTGTTATCGGGGCCGGTTTCGGCGGTCTGGGCCAGGGAGCCCAATTCGTCCAGGACGGTCTGGACGACTTTCTGATCCTCGAACGCGGGGCTGATGTCGGTGGTGTATGGCGCGAGAACACCTACCCCGGTGCCGCCTGTGACACCCAGGCGCTCGTCTATTGCTACAGCTACTTCCTTAACCTGAAGGTCTCCCGGATGTTCGCCGGGCAGCAGGAACTTCAGGGCTACCTGCGGTCTCTGGTTGAAGAGTTTGGCCTCGGAAAGCACATCCGCTTCAACCGGAACATCACGGCAACCGAATGGGACCAGGAGCGCCTCCTGTGGACCGTGCACACCACCGACGGCGCTCGGTTCCTGACCCGATCCGTCGTCGCAGCCTGGGGCCAATTGAACGAACCGAACATCCCGGCTTTCCCGGGCATCGAGTCCTTCGAGGGCGAGGCCTTCCACTCCTCCACCTGGCGCCACGACCTGGACCTGACCGGCAAGCGTGTCGCATCGATCGGCTCTGCGGCAACCGCCGTGCAGTATGTCCCCGAAGTGGCCAAGATCGCTTCAAACCTCACGGTGTTCCAGCGGTCCGCCAACTACATCCTCCCCCGCGATCAGTACGTTTTCAGCGACGAGGAGACTGCGGCGTTCCTGGCGGACCCTGAGATCTACCGTCAGAAGCGACAGGAGATCCACGAGTTCCGCGAGGCTGGGTTCGAACGTACCCGCCGGCACACGGCCGCGTCCGAGGAAGGCGTCCAGCAAGCACGGCAGCACCTCGAAGCGCAGGTTGCAGATCCTGAACTCCGTGCCAAGCTCACGCCTGACTACGATTTCGGCTGCAAGCGCATCCTCCGCAGCGATGATTTCTACCCTGCACTGACCCGCGAGAACGTGGAACTCGTGACCGAGAAGATCACAGAGTTCACGCCGAGGGGCATCCTCACCGCCGACGGCGTCGAGCACGAGTTTGACGTCATCATCTACGCCACCGGCTTCAAGAGCCACGCATTCCAGGGGTCGATGCGCGTCGCAGGACGCGACGGGATCCGCCTCGACGAGCGGTGGGGAAACGCACCGGAGGCATATCTCGGCATCACCGTTGACAACTTCCCCAATCTCTTCCTGGTCTACGGGCCGAACACCAACCTCAACCACAACTCAGTGGTGTCCATGCTGGAGGCCCAGCACCGATACATTTCCCAGGCCGTCGAATACCTCGCTGCCGATGAAACGAGGATACTGGAAGTCGACCGCAGCGTTCTCGACAAATTCAACGCCCACGTCCAGGAAGAGCTCGATAAGTCCGCCTTCTCCTCCGAATGCTCCTCTTGGTACAAGAACGAGGACGGCCGAGTCATCAACAACTGGTCCGGGACCGTTAACGAGTACCGGGCCCACACACAGGATCTCCAGCTCGACGACTACCTCCAGCTGGCCGAGACCGGTCCAGGCAAATGACCAACCACGATCCGTTCACCGGAAGGCCCGTTGCTGAGGACGCAGCCGCGGTCTTGGAGGGTTTCCGGGCCTCCGGTGGACGCTCCTTCCACACCTACACCGTGAGCGAAGTGCGTGACCTGTATGAGCGCAGTTGCGCCGCAAACGGCCTCATCGGAGACCCGCTGTCTGCCGTTTCCGACTTCAACGTCGACGACTTCGGCGTGCGCGTCTACGACCCTCAGGTCTCCCGAGGTCCCACCCCAGTCGTGCTGTTCCTCCACGGAGGCGGCTGGGTCATGGGAAGTCTCTCCACCCACGACGGGCTGTGCCGCAGGCTTGCCGCCCTGACCGGCCTGCCAGTCGTGGCTGTGGACTACCGGCTGGCCCCGGAGCACCCGTATCCGGCAGCCATCGAAGACAGCCGCGCCGCACTTCACTGGCTCTTCTCCGCAAGAGAGGTTCACGGCCTGGACATATCCAACGCCGTGCTGGTCGGCGACAGTGCAGGAGGGCAGATGGCCGCGGTCCTGGCCATCGAGAACGCGACAAATAACAGCCCCGTGCACGTCTCGGCCCAGGTCCTGATCTACCCGATGGTGGACCTGACCATGTCCACCCGCTCCTACGCGCGCGTCGGCGAGGGGTTCCCCCTCGTAGCGGACACCGTCGCCTGGTTCGCGGATACCTACTTGCCGGAAGGAACGGATCGAACACTGCCCGATGTCAGCCCCGCCCTCGCGCAGCTGCCCGCCGGGCTTCCACCGGCTTTCGTCATCACCGTGGACAACGATCCGCTTGCCGACGAGGGCGCGAACTTTGCTGCGGCCATGGCGCGGGCCGGGACGGAAGTGCACTATCAGCACCTCCCCGGATACGCCCACGGACTGCTGACTTCCGCAGGCCGTGTCCAGCGTGGAGAACAGAAAGTGGACGAAATCGCCGCTTTCATACGCCGCCGTGCACTAGTAAAGGTCACGGGAGGTGCAAGCGGTTTCGAAACGGTGTGCCGCTTCTAGCACCCGAGCGGCGGATTACCACGACTGCAACCAAGTACCAAGCGCTCACAGCGCAGACGGAAGGCTTTCCCTCAGGGGCCTTCCGTCTGCGTACTGGTCGCTCCTCATGCCGGGCACGAACAGTGCACGCTATCGGTTCAACCAACAGCCCCTAACCTTCGATACCGAGCATCTAAGGTCTCGTAGTCGCCTTCCATGATCAGACAGATCTCATTTCGGAGAGACGCGTCCTGCAGGAAGCCGGAGGATTGAGTCTTTCCGCTCCCGCCTCCGGCCCAGTCGAGCCGGTGCTCCTTCAACCAGAATCCGGCGCGACCGTCGTGGGTCTCGAGTACGTGACCGCCACCGGCCGTATGTCCTCGACACTCGAGGTGCCGATGACGGGGATGGGGTTCCTGACCTGTCGGCCTTGCGGGCCGACTGCTCGATGGAGGAGTGATACGTGCCGGGGCTCAGCCGGCTCTACCGACGAATGCAATAAATCATATTTAATCGCTTCTGAACCCGTACGGCACCCTAGGCGCTGTGACGGCCGGGCAAGGCCCCCAGGCGTGTCGGGGTCTCCCCCTACCCCCTGCCGGAGGGCTTGCCATGCCAAGGGCTTGAGTTCAGCGGCTATGCATGGGCGCCGTCAAGGGTGTAGTGGCTCGTTGCGCCTTGTCCGCATCGCACGACACGGGGCACAGTTTTCGTGTAGTCGGAGCTCACAAGGGATGGTGCTCAAGTTGTGTCGAGGGTGGATCCTCGAGCCCGCTCGGCGGTGACTTCTCACCTCGGCGCAATCGCAGCGATCCCTAGCGGGGCCAGGGCGCAACGGCGCGGTTTTCGTGGAAACGGTGCGGCGACTAGTTTCGATGAGCCATCGGAAGACCCCAGTCGGATTTCGGTCCAAGGCTCTTCAACCATGTTCCCGCCCACGCAGGGGAATCCAACCCAGTGCCGTGAGCCACCCACGCGTTGCGCATCTTCCCGGGTTTCGTCCTGTGCGGGCGCGATTTTAGGGAGCATCCCGGAAGGTAATCTCGGGAACGCCGACGAGTTTCCTCCATTGCGAACGTCGTGGCAGGTCCAGCCGCCTGACATGAGAAATCGGTCGCGGCCCGTGGCACTGGCGGACAGGGTCGGCTTGGCAGGGAGGGCTCGTCGCAAGACATCGGGGTGCAGACAACTTGCTGCACAACGTTGGAACTGCGAGTGCGCGGATTGACCACCGTCGCGTGTTGGCACGGAGACGCGAGGCGCCTCCTGGCCTTCGCCATATTGGAGGGACGCAGGTGCCCGATGGTCCGGCCTGTGCGTGGACACAAGAGGCGGAGGGGCGTCCGGGCGGGCGCCTCACGGCGCGCTCAACAGGCCGCTAGCCGCAGCGGTCCTCGGCACCGCAAGGGCGTCCTTGGAGAGAGGCTCGGATGTGCCATGATGCGCGATCGCTCCCTTGGAGAAATACAGGTGCAAGGTGATTACCAGCTCGTCCTGGCAAGAGACGCAGGTGTGCCGGGCGGACGAAGGAGCCCCGGGCGGTGGAGCTCGATGCCCCTTCGACGTGGTGGAGGATCTCCTGGTCGGCGCCAGGATGCGCCTCAGAGGCCCTGTGGTGCTGAATTTTGACGCTGTGAAGTGTGTCCTCAACCTGGGGGGCTTGGAGGCCCGGGGCGGCGATCTATCGGCCACCACACCCGAGGACGTCATGGCCGTGGCGCCCTCACTTCCGGCGGGCGAGAACAGTTGCGTTAGGCTCTATCCACCGCCCCTTCGGGGTGGGATACTCAGCCATGATTGCGCTGTTGGCAGTGTTGGTGGACGCCATAGGGTACATCCTGTTGGCCATCTTCTGCGTGATACTGCTCATCATCAGCGCGCACCGGAATGCTGTAGCACGTCGGCCCGTTTCCGCCCGCGGCCCCGCTCCCATCCCCACGGCACTGCGGGAGTTCTACGAGGAGCCCCCGCCTCCGGCGCCCAAGCCCAGGCTTGCTCCGGCCGAGCCTGTGGTTTACATGCGCCGGTGGGGCCTCCAGCGCCAGAAGTGGGAGGCCGAGGAGAGGGACCGGTGGAACGCGGACTTCGATCGGCTCGACCGCCTGGCTGCCGCGAAGGCTGAGAGAGAAGAGGCCCACCGGAGGGCAAAAGGCCCAGGCCTCGCGGAACGACCCCGCCGAACGGGCCCGCAGGGAAGCTGAGGAAGAGGAGAAGCAAAAGGAACGCTTCGCCGAGTTCCGCCGCAAACTCCAGAACCTGTGAGGGCATCCCCTACCAGGTCTTCGACTTGGTAGGGGATGCCCTGTCAAGGCCGCGGAGGCCGGGCCCGACAGCAGAGAGGGGAGTCACCCCCACCCTTGCGGGGTGCTTGCGGAGAGCTGCCGTGCCGTCCGATTTACGGGCAGCCCATGCTGCTGCAACGAACAGCTCAGCGTCCAAGGCGGCCCCGCAGGGCCGCCGGTTGTACGTAGGGTCATCCGTTACCTGTTATGGACGCTGACATGGGGATCGGTGTCCACCCTGGACTCAAGCTATCGGCCGTGGCTCTGTCCCGGACCGCACGTTGGTCACGCAAGCGCCAACTAGGGCTGAGTCCAAGGACGTGCCGGCTGGCACCCCGTAAACCCAGCCTGGCAAAAACTGGCACCTGGCGGGGCCGTGTTCCTCGCGCACTAGCCGTATGGGCGGCCTTAGAAGCGCTTTTTCTTACAACGGTGTCGGCGCTCCAATGGTCCTGGAACCTGAGCTGTTTATAGAATCGCTCCTGCCGCGCCGACTATGCCGCCTGTATGTTATCTACCCCCCCATTACTGGACGTCAGGGTCTGCAAGGGTCCGAATACGGTAAGGAAAATTCTTGAACCAGGCTGCCGCTCAAGCGGCGGATACCCTGGCGGCAGTTCCACGGATGAGGTAGTGGAATGCCCGTTCAATGATTTCGCTGTCATCGTCGAAAAGCCCAAGGCCTCGATTGCAGTTTGGGCACAGCAGACCACGGACGCAGTTCCCGCATGACGCAGGGCCGGGGCAACACTTGTGGTTATGGTCTATGGCCAGGCGTTTACCACCGGCCGCCAAGGGCTTTTCACAGAGTGCGCAACAACCGTTCTGGGCTGCCAGCATGGCCTCGTAATGATCAAGGTCGATGCCGTATTTTGCCTTCATCCTGTTGGATGCCTGGCATCGCCGACACAGGTAGTTCAGCCCATCCCTCGCCGTGGACGAGGCGCTGAAGTCCGCCTCAGGCTTCCATTCATGACACGTGTTGCAGAGCTTGTTTCCGACCGGGTCGCGGTCAAGCACGGAATTGCCACGATTGGGTTTCGACTTCAAATGGGTGAGGGGCTGGCCGTTCTGTTGTTGCCGCCAATGGTGCTGACACAGGCCTTCGCAACCGGGGGCATCGTTATAGCGGCAGCCAGGGTATTGGCATCGGGCGGCTTCCCCCCTCTTGCGTACTAACTTGAGGGGCGTCAGTTCCTTCTTGTTGCGGTGCTGGCCATAATGGCCGCCGCACAGACTCAGGGATTTGTTCTTTATGGGGCGGCCGCAAATCTCCCCGCCGGGCCCAGAGCCGATGCAGGGACCGTCCGGGGTGTTGACTTTCCTGATCGGCTTGAGGACGCCGTTGTTGTTCTTGTGTTGTCTATCGTGTGGCGAGCAGAGGAGTGTGTCCCGGGCTTCCGCGGGGCGGCCGCACAACTCGTTGCCGTCCTGGCCAGGGCCACTGCATGTTTCTGTTAGCGGGGGGAGGCGGGGCTCGATGGGCCCCATAGAGCCGCGGCGATTCAATTGGTCGTAATGGGTCTTACAAACACCGTCGTCCTGTCCCACCGGGCGGCTGTACACGCGGCGGCCGCAAAGTCCGCCGTCTTGGCCCGGTCCGGTACATGTGGATTTTTCCGTCCTCGTCCGAAGCGGTTGAAGAGCCTTGCCCTTGTTCTTCTGGAGCTGGTGAGAGACGCACAGATCCGACGTCTTCGTGTCGGTAGGTTTGCCGCAGAACTGTTGGCCGTTCCGTCCGGGACCGACGCAGGCGCGCGGCCCGGCCGGGAATTGTCGTCGTGATTCAACTTCCACCCGCATGTCCCTCCCGGAATCCTCGACGGCGTTTCCGCCATTCACTGCTGTCATGTCCTCGCTCCTCACTGCCGCTAAAGGCTTGTATGTATCACTAGTTGAGCAGACAAGGCTGACAATATTAGTTGACATGGATAAGTGCCCACTCGCCCGAACCAGTCGTCCGAAGAGCAGACGCTCCGCTGGACCGCCCGCAGGCAGAGCGTGGGAGCAAGGATCAGGGAAATCCGCCTAGCCCAAGAACTGTCGCAAGAGGCCCTGGCGCTGGAATCGGGACTAAGCCGAAACATGATCATCGGGATCGAATGGGGCCGCAAGAGCGTCGCCTACGAGCGCCTATGGGACATAGCCGACGTTTTGGCCGTCCCCGTGACCGAGTTCCTCAGGGAGCCCAAGGGCCCGGCAGCAAGCACGCCGTTTCGAGGCGGTCGCCGACCAATGACCGGCGGTGGCAGCTAAGGCCCGCAGACACCCCCCGAAACTGTTGAACGCTTTCGAGATCGACGGCACTTGAGGGTGGCAATCGAAGGTACTGGCAAGGAGCCCCTTTAGGGGCGAACAACTCCTAGCGGTCTTTGATGAAATATTCCAGTCAATAACTCTGTCGTCGGTTTTCCTATGAGACGATGCACCCACAATCACGCATATTCGATGCATGAATTTAATCAATGGGGTCTCACACAATGAAATACACCAAGTCCTTGGTGCTCGCTGTCCTGATTGCGTCTGCCGGTCTCGGCCTGACCGCATGTTCAGGCACGACAGCATCCGCTACGGCCACGGCACCGAGCGTTGCTCCAGTCACGCCCACTACAGCAGCCAAAGCCGCGGATCCGGCCAAGTCGTCTCGCGGAAACATCATCAAGAACTTTGGGGAAGGTGCGGGTATTACGGACACCACAACCGGCAAGTCGCTGGTCAACTTCACGATCAACTCCATTAAGCCGGGAGCCTGCACTGAGAAGTACGCATCCGCACCCACGAACGGCAACATCGTGATCGTTGAAGTCAGCGCGGAGACGACACCCGACCTGGCCGGGGCCATCGTCAAGACCTACTCGATGAGCAGCTACGACTGGAAGTTCATCGACGCGAACGGGACTACCTTCAACGGCAACTTGGGCTCGACTGCCACCTATGGCTGCCTGCCGGATGGCGCAACCTTCCCGTCCGCTGGTATGGGGCCGGGTGAGAAGGTCACAGCCAAGCTGGTCCTGGACGTGCCCGCGCCGACCGGAACGCTGGTGCTCAAGGCTCCATTCTCCAGCACGGGCTGGGAATACAAGTTCTAAACCAAGCAAATGTTCAGGGGGACATCATGACCGAAAACAACACCGAACCACAACAAGCCCCAGCTCCGTCTTATCCGGGCGCGGGGACTCCGATGTACCAAGCGCCCACCGAGTTCTACAGGCCGCCACAGCCGGCCCCGGTAGAGCCGAAGGGTACGGGTCGCAAGCGGTTCGTCCTGCCGGCTACTCTCCTGCTGGGTGGGCTCTTGGTGGGCGGGGGTATCGGGGTTGCCAACCGGCCCGCACCTGTTGTGGAGGTGCAGACTAAAACGGAAACCAAGACAGTGAACGTCACGCCCGCGGCCTGCGTTGACGCGCTTGACCAAGCAGACTCCGGATTTACCAGCGTATCGCAGGCTATCGGTTACATGGGTGACGCCATTCACGGGGCGGCTTCATTCGACGTGGCCGCGATCAACAAGGCCAACAGTTCGATGGACGGCTTGCAGCCCGAGTTGACAAGGATCATGGGTAAGTATCGAACGGCAAGGGACTCCTGCCGGGCTTCTAGGTGATTCGAAGGAAAGTCGTGGCCGCCCCTCGCGGGGGGTCACGCCCTTTTGTCTGGACCGTGTGCGAGACCGCTCTAAGTTCCGCAGTTTCAACCGCCTGGCTTAACTGGCCGAAACCAAGGAATGTTTCCGGCGCGCGATGCGACGTGTTGGATCGGGCGACCCTACGCACCACTATTTTGAAGGAATTGTTATGAACAGCCAAAAGCCACTTCTAATCGTCTGCTTCCTGGGCGTTGCAGCACTAACAGGATGCGCGGGGGGCACAGCTTCTGCTTTGGCAGCAGCCACTTCGACACCGACGCCCACCAAGACGGTCCCGGCAAACGGCGAACACTATAGTTCGGTGGCCTCGCTCGAATCCGCATTCGTAAACGTCGGCGGCGGCTGCTCAGGGTTCACCCAGACCAACCAAGTGACCCGGGCCGCCGAATCTGGGACATGCGGGGCCGGATCCGTCCTTTCTATCTATTCCTCGGTGACAGATCGGGATGCGGTAGTTGACGGCATGAAGCAGTTCGCTGACATGGTTGGTATGAACGTTCTCGTTGGCGAGAACTGGATCATCAACGACAAGAACGTGGCGCAGTACCAGTCCAAGCTAGGTGGAACCCTAGTCACCAGAACAGCGACGAAGTAGAACTGGAGGCGACTGCCGTACAACGGCCGTCGCCGAAGGTGCTCGGCTGCCTGTGTCGCCACTCCGCTGGGGTTCCTGGCTCACCGCCCCGACATGCAGCCAACCGCCTCGTGCTGCCCTAACTCATCCGGTAGACCAATCGGCCTTTCCTGACCGCATCCCCTTTGTTCCTTATCTGCCGCGCTTGACCCTCCACAGTGATGATGGCACTTGTTTGGTCGCTATCAACGTAGCCCCCAGGGTGGCTACCCCTAGCCGGAGTGGCATGGCGCGCGGTCAAGCCAGAGTTTAGTAACGGATTTCAACGACCAGTTCTCAAAGGGGAGCAACCCAAACACATCGCTCTTCGCTCCGCGGACTGGCCAGCGCGCGGGACCATCGGCTTGTCGACGTCCGGTGACCCTGTTTCGACGAGCGTCAGACTTAACGTGATCGTGCATCGGGCTAACTACCACCGAGGATCTAGAACCGGTCGTGCTTCGGGCACCTGAAACGCCTGCTTCCCGCCCGATGCCGCCACTGGTGTCTACGACGCCTCAACCGTCGGTGCATGTGGGCGGTCAGGCGCCCGTACGCTGAAGCCCGCCTTTCCCTTTGGTGCAGCGGCGTGGGGAAGGGCCCACGAGAAGAGTGTTGCGATGTCCTCCGGATTAACTACGTCCGCAGCCAATGCTGCGGGTTCGGAGAATGCGGTTTGGCCGTTCCACTGGTCGGCGGCGAGGGTAAGTATGATGGCCCCGGTTGTGCGGGAAGAAGGATCGTTCAGCTCCTTCTCCTTGGTGTATTGGTCTTCAAGGGGCTGTCGTGTCCATTGAGACGATCCAGAAAAGTCTCCGCGTTCGCGTCTGTTTCGTTCAATAATGGGGAACTTGCTAGCTCCCGTCTCATCGAGATCAATCATCCGCATGACCGGATCTCTTGAAGGAATTGCTATGACAACTTTGAAGTCGGTGATGCTTCCCTTGCTGATGGCTTCTTTGACGAATTGAATGTCCGGATCAGCAAGACCTGGTTTGCTCCACTCGAATAGAGATAGTGCATCAAGAACGACCTGTGCTGGCACGAGACCTGTTTTGGCGTCGAAAGAAGAGAGCTTGTTGGCGGCCGTTCTGTATTCGAACGTTTCCCTGTTGGTGAGTCGGTTGAGCACGGGCACCATTGCCCTCAGATTTTCGCGGTTCTTGCTTTGCTTCGGATCCCGGGGCGGCAGAAAGAAGAAGTCCTTGAAACGGTCACCTTTGGCGTATTGGACGATTTGGGCGTTGTACATGCGGCTGCGTGCGGTCGGCCTGAGCCAAGGCAAGCTTTGTGATACGAGCGGCGGAATGTCGATGGGGCGTACCTGTGGCTGTCCATCTTCATCCAGTTCAGCGAACTGTTCGAGCTGATCTCGAAACTCTTCCTCGTCGCCGATAATCGACTCGAAAGCTTCGTAAAGGTCATATGGCTTAGGGTTCCTGGCCGACGCCGGGACATTTCGTGCGATGTATAGCCGCACCAGGTCTCGATAACCGGGTCGGTACCCGAACCATCGGCCCATCTGCATCAGGGTGTCGGCGGCTAGTGCTCTTCGTGAGTACCAGGTCACGGTGAGACCTTCAATTGTGTAGCCACGGGAGAGCTTTGCCCCACCTACCAGTATTTTCCACACGGGCCCCTTCTGGAAGTCGGCGCCTGCCTGGGTGTATTCGCTGTCTTTGTCGCCGTTTACGACCGCAATTGGACGGAGGCCGTCCTCGACACGCTTCACGACTTCGGGGAGGTATACCGCGACGTCGTCAAATGAAGAAGGGATCTGATGTGTCCGTGGATCGGGAAACTCAGAGTCGGTCCTCTGCGTCAGTTCCTGCATGACCACGGCGAAGTCGTTTGCCCAAAGTTCGGCCATACGATCATATCCGTCAAAGCCCAGATAATCCGATCGCTTCCATAGCAGGTGGATTTCGTCCGCGAGAGCGTTGTGCTCGACTTGCTTGACGGATTCATGGAAGAGCATTGTGTGGTGCTTGAAGTCGCCCTTACTGCCTCTGGCTTTGCGCCACAGCTTGATTGCTCCGGAGAGAACAAACGAATCCATGGCTCTTTGCATTTCGCGCTGCCTGAGCTCAGCGGTCTGTGACGTTGAGGATATGTTTCTTACATACGCTGCTTGGTTACTCGTTGCAGGGGTCTTGGTCTCGTCGGGTGCAAGGAGTAGATGACGGTCGTGGAAGGAGCGGCCTCCCATGTAGGCGTCGGGCGGAGTCAGACTGAAAATGAAGTCCTTGGGGTAGATGTCATCAACGTCAGAAGCATCAATGAAAACATTGGCGAACGGGGTCGCCGTGTATCCCACATACTGGGCCCGCGGCAAGATTCCCAAAAGCTCGGACAAGAGTTTATTGATGGCGGTCCGTTCTCGGGCCTGCTTATTTTCTTCGTCCTGTTCTTCTTTGGTGAGCTTCACAGGGGGCTTCTTGGTATTGATTCCGGCCTGATCAGCCTCATCATCGATGATCAGCGCGGGATAGTCCTGGGTGTTGCCACGGATCTGTTTGAGGTCTTTGATTAGCTTGCGCAGGACCGTTGCGTTCTTCTTGATCACGACGAGCCGGACCGGCGTGTCCCACAGGTTGTCCGGGTGGTAAATCTTCTGTTGGTTACGTATGTGTGATTTGTAGTCAAGAGCACTGAGGCCCGCTCTGAGTGACTTATAGTCGTCCGTGCTTTTTGTAAGGCGGATAATGTGGGGGACTCCAGGAACGCTCTCCGGGTCGTAGCCGAACTTTACAAACTGGTCGCCTGCTAACCAGTCTGCGTCCTGGTTCGCTATGTAGTCGATGTTTTCTCGCGCGAGTGCTTCGTCGGAGAGGTCAATCCCGCCTACGATGTTTTCGAAGCCAACGAGTTCCTTGTCTAGGCGCCGCTGGGTTTGGCTTCGAAGAAGCTCAAGGGTTCCGGTCAGTACGATGATGAGCCGGTAGCCGGCGTCGATCGCTTTGGCTACGGTGCCTGTAAAGTTGGCCGTTTTCCCACTTTGGACATGTCCTACGACAAGGCCTTTGGTTTGGTAGGTTTCGTCCCATGTGGGGTCGGCGAACCGGCTAACGATTTCCGTGGTGGATTCGTCCAACGCCACGATTGCATCGGCATCGAAGCCGCGGCGTTTGAGTATCCCTTGGTAGACGTCCCAGTAGTGGCTGCGCGTCCGCCGCTCCGATGAGTACCACGGCCATCGGCCGTCGTCGGTGGGATTCGCGACGATTGTGCCAGCGTTGATGATCGGGTAAAAGGAGTTGATGACATCAAATTCATGCTCGAAAAAGCCGAGTTTCCCGAGCACGTACGCGCGTCGTTCCCGGCCCTTCGGATGGGTAGCGGGTTTGGGCGCCTCGCTTAGCCACTGTGAATCGGTCGTCTGATCCCATCTGGACAACGCCAAACGGAATTCGACTTGGGCGGGATCGTTCGGATCTCCTTCCAGGGTCAGGAGATCGGTCAGCTCCGAAGGTGTGATCGTCTCGACGCCGTCTTCCTCGAGGGAGAAATTGACACGGTTGAGGAGTAGCTTCGGGCCCTTCTCGGCAATCATCGCGATGGCACTAGTGATTGCGTCTTTTCTGGTTTCTGTATTGGGCATCAGGACCTCCGTAGTCGCGAATTCGCATAGGCCGCAAACCCGTTTAGTGCGTCCGGGACCGAAGCCGGCTGTAGGTGTGAGACGTCGGTCCGATAAGAAATTTCCGATAGATGCTCGTAGTTGGGAATCGCCTGCCGTAGAGCAGAGTTCTGCAGCGAGGGGAAGCGTTCGTCTACGGGGTAAAAAGCTGGGCGGGAACGGAGTACGTACCTTGTGCGATATGACTCCACGTCGGACCACCTCCATCCAAGTCTGACCAAGTATTCGTCGAACGGCAGCGTATCGGGGCCAAGGAGGTTTTGAATATTGTCTACCAGCTCCACCAGGCTGAATGCGTTGTCTGCGCCGCCAGCCGCAGTGAGCTGAATGGAGAGAAACAAGAGAGAACGGTTCTCGGTGGGTTCAAGCTGGGTGGCTGATCCAATACGGTGAGTTCGCCGTTCTGATTTCGTCGTCTTGACTTCCAAGTCGAAGGTGTCGAACGAGAAATCGTGTTGTTCCGATTCTGGCCCCAGCCACGATGTTAAGGCCGAGACCGGGTCGATACTGCAGAGATACGTCAGCAGCAGCAGTTCTCCTAAGAGCCCGGTCTGCTTCTCGGAGCTCAGTAGCCTACGGCTCTGGATGAGCAGCTCGTATTCTTTGAGGCTGTGGGAGATCGCGCTGGAAAAGAAGTGGCCCTTCTGCAATTCCTCGGCGATCTTGGCTACGAACGAGTACGCGGCGTAGTGCATTCCACCGGCGGCGAGCCTGAGGACGAAGCAGTCCTGATTCGGGTCGGTGGCGTAGTCAATTTCAATGTTCTCGAAAGGACTGAGATCGGGGTTCGAACCGTCCCTCGGAACGCGAAGTTCCATGCTTTCGGTAGCGGGTTCGATGCGAAGCTCGCATCGAGGAACTTGTGAAAGCAGATGCACGACAGTATTTGGTGACTTGAAATACCGTTCGATGGTTTCGGGCTCAAGTCTACGAACCGCGTCGGGCGAATCTGGGTCCATCTGTTAGTCACCGCCGTCCTTCTCGAGTGCCTGGTCTTGTTGAAGGTTCGGCTGGTTGAAATCTTCTGCAAAGGCCGCCAACAGCACGTCATTGAGGATGCGATGCCTGTCTTCCCGTACGACGTTCCATCGTTGTTCAACTTTGAAGTCGCTTTCAAGGAGGAAATAGAGGAAGGTCTTGAGCAGTTGACCGTCTCGGTTGCTCAAGCGGCCTTCGGAACCATAGATCCTTCGGACGAGCTCTACGTTGACGTCGATTCGTCGCGCTGTCCGATCGGCCCGAAATAGTTCTGTGGATGGAAGGGTAACGAAGCGCAAATCGATGGGATCGAAGTCAGCGAAATCCTGGAGGTCAGTGAGGCGGGACACGACTGGCGGGTTCAACCCGACGGCCGGTTCAACGAGCCGGATCTCTTGGCGCTTGGTCTTTTTGGATTCCTTGTGGGCTCTCTGAAGGTCCATAAAGTATGAATCTAGGTGGGAGGGTGAAGGACCCGATGTATGGGCCCGAGCCATCGCTTTGGTGAAGTCCGCGGAGTATACGGGTGTGACCTTCTCCGGGTTGAGTGCTATGTAGTGCTCGTTAGCAGCATCAAGGTCGATTTTGATTCGGCCGAGTCCCAACTCTTTCTTGGGGAGACGGAGACCTGCCCAGTTTTTCCCGCCCGATAGGAGCCGGCCTCGTCTATATAAGTAGATTCCCTGCCTCGCTTCTCCCGGTTCCCCGTATAAATCGAAAGCTGCCGAGTTTAGACGAGGAGGAAACAGGTGCCCCTCGATCGTGCACGATGCACCGTCTGGAAGGTCGACGACAAAGTTGCGCGGATAGCCGTCCTGCTGCAAGGAGCCCTCGAAGGGGTCGATGGGATCAACTTGGATGGGAGGGAGGGCTCTGTTTCGCTCAACGTCGAACGTGTCTATGTCTATCTCCACGTTGCCTAGGTGCAGTTGACGATGAAAGGTAATACCCAAGTGCTCGCGAATAGAGCGAAGCTTGGCTGATCTCCATTCGGTGAGTTCCCCTTGGTCGGACGTGTGTATTACGTCCTTCAGACCTCGCCACTCCACCAACGTGCCACTTGGTAATTCCATGCCAGCAACGCCGTCTAGCCGTTCATTTGCGGCTCCAGGCTCCATTACTCCGACACTGAAGTTCTGACTTACTGCTTGATCCATCCGGCGTCCGACTGCAGGTCCCCATTTTTGGCGAGAATAGATCTCGAAGGAGGTCGCCTGAGATAGAGAGGCCGCCTTAAGGCCGAGCCCAAAATGCCCAAGATCTTCAGGCCCGTACTCACGTCGCGCCCCGAAGGTCATCGCCTGTTTGATCCCCTCAACAGTAAGGCCTCGCCCGTTATCAATGATTTGGAGCCCGAGGATGGTGGTCCCGCGCTGCACGAAGCGGATCCGGATGTGGCTGGCCGTAGCGTCGATGGAGTTATCAACGAGGTCTGCCAGCGCACTCGTGAGGTTGTGGTGCATCCCGATAGCCGCGATCGTCGAGGGGTCGGGCAAAACGGTTTCATTAGACCATTGCCGTTCGTCGAGTTCATATCTGGCGGGCATTCTCAGTCCTCGAACCTTGCTTGACCACCAAGCTTCGACACATTTTCCGTCACCTTGCTGATCGCCTCATTTGTGATGCCTTGCGAGACATCGACCTCGAAGTTGAGCCTGAGATCGAAAACATTTGCATCAGGGGTGTCCAGGTAGCGAAGAACTGCTCGTTCGATTAGCGTCATCTGTTCGCTGAGGTTCCTGGACGCGTCAATCGGGATGAATCCGCTGGCGTGTGTCTTGAGTGGTTCAGGCTCTGGGTCTGGTTCGGAATCGATTCCCGGGAGCGTGCGTTCTACCTTGGCCAGCCGTCTCATCTCCGCTTCGACATCGGCGGCGCGGCGGGAGCTCCCAGCATCCTGGAGCAGGGCGGTGAGTAGCCTTCTGCTGGACAGAGTGGAGGCATAATAGAAATTTGAGCCGTCGCGAAACGTCTCGTGATGTTCCACGTCTTGCTCTTCGTTATAGCTGTTTGAGCGGACAGTGCTTAGGGACAGACACGGGATGCACTTGGTGCTTCGCTTTATTTTCGACTCAATCTGGTGAAGGAAGGGATACAGGGAGCTGGTTGTCTCCGTTTCCGATTCCTCATCTTTCACATGTTCGAAGGCGCTGAAAAACTCCACTTTGACTGCGTGCAGCTTCCATCGCTCCGCGAGGGGCTCGGTCAGTTCTGGGTTCCCCGTATAAAGTGCCGCGACCTTTGCGGACCGCAGAAGGAACTGATAGGTGTCGTCGTCTTCAGCAACCGCTATGAACTCTGCAGGGTATCGCGTAGTGGTGCCGTCCGGCTGTTGGACTAATAGCTCCGCCGGTCGACGAACGCCAAGTTTTGCCAAGAGTCCATACAATTCATGAACGCGACCGCATGGGAGTTTCTGCTCGGCCAACGGCAGAGCGTAACCCCAGTTAACTTTGTCGACGGAGTCTGGAAGATCGAGCTTTTCGGCGTGGGATGGCCCGGGGTAGGGAAGGAACCCCACCGGAATCCCCTCAACGGCCCCAGCACAATATTTCACGTCCACCAAGTCGAGTCGGGTTTGGAGGACACCATAGTTCCGCACCCACCACATATCTGGCCCATCAACGATTTGCGCGCTCTTGTAGGCGCTGCTGAATTCGACTTTTGTCTTGTATTGAGTGTCAGAGAGGATCCTCTGAGTGACTTTTTCCCGAGTACGGATGGATGCTTTGCACAGGAGGTGAAGGCCCGAGGTGGCCAGGACCGGGCTGAAGCGAAGTGATGCTTCTGACACTGGAACGGGTGAATTTCTTGATTCAGCAGAAATTCTTGCAGCTTCAGCCGACTTCCATAGGTCGTAGGTTGGTCCATTTTTCACCGTGGCGGGCTCCGCCAGGCTGCTCTTCACTTCCAGGTTTTTCAGCAGGTTGAGGTCTTGCCGATGAAATAGCTCATCAACGAGAAGGTGCTCGTCACCGATGCTGTTAGTGGGGATGAGACCATTGGGCAGCCAGACGTCGGCGGTCGGACGCCACCGACCGTCCTTTGACCTAACGCGGAGTTTACCGATATCAAGGCGGTCGCCGATAATGGCAAGCATTTCCGGAACCGGCAGCGCCCGAGAAAGTCGCCACAGAGATTCGGCCGCACTTTCGTCCTCGTAGTCCTTTGCAACTTGGCGGGCGATGCGGTCAACTTTTCCTCTGTTATCAAGGGCTTGGATATCCAGCGCCTTGAGAAGGGTGCTGACGTCACCGTGATGCAGCAACTCATAAGAGACGAGGTTATCTCCCTCGTCCTCTTCGTCTATGGGGAGGAATACTTTTGAAGTAATCGGCGGCCGGGCACTGCCATCCTGCATAAGCACGATGCGACTCCGGCGCATCGCGGACCGGTAGTCTGGCTGGTGCTTGTCAATCTCGACCGCCATCCGAAGAGCATTTTCGAAATCGTCCAGACGGCGGCCGTAGATGATCTCTTCAAGCCATAGTTCAACCGGGGCTCTCCCCTTGTTCGCAAGACCCAAGAGGCGTCGCACCATAAGCCGCCGCTCCTTGGTCGTGGAAGCTGAACGATGCAACCACGGCCGATCAAGCCCAACCCAGCTATCCCACATCTCCTCGAGCCGAGTGGCTTCATCCATATCTGGCGGGAACAAGAGATCCGAAATGAGCTGAAGCTCTCCGGCCCTGTCGGGCAGGCACCGGACCGCCGCTAGCGCGGCGAAGATGGGTTCATTGATGACAGAGTCGGCCCACGAAGGGGCTTCCCGCCCACGTGCGGGCAATAAGTCCAGGAACCCGGCAGGGTCGGCGTCGTCAGGGAAAGATGTCAACGCCCGCGCAACCATCATCGGGACGGCTTTCTGCAGAATTTCCTTGTTATACAGCGTGTGGAGCATGCTGTGGCGGTCTTCGTTCATCTTGAAGGCCGCGTTCACAATTCCTCTTAGGGAGGTCGTATGACTCGTTGGGAAGTAGTTCCAGAATGAACCGCGTTGACGGCGGGGGTTGCCCTTGATGGGTACTGCCCAAGTGACGTCCACCGTTTCCCGGGCTGCGATAGATCCTGCCTCAACAGCCGCTTGGGGGCTGACGTGATGCTTGTATCGGAAGATCCGCCATTCCTCCTGCACATCATCGTTTTCGAGGAGGATGTCGGAGCCATCGCGGCGTGCAGACCAGGCAGTAAGAGTGCCTTCTATTCTGTTGTCGAATTCAAGGAGGCCTATGTTTTGGGAAAATAGCAGAAACTCGTGGGGAAACTTCCTCATCTCCTCGCTGAGCCATGCAGCCTGCTGAACCAAGGGGAGCTTCACGACGGTAGTAGCCCATGCCATGAGTTCTTCAAGAACGGGATCCGAGCTGGCAGCAGCTACAGGATCGACCGGTGTGGCGATTCGCAAGACTGGATACGAACCCAGCCCCGGCCGCAGCGGTTCAAGGAGTTCGGTGCTGTGGCGGCGGTCCCACCTGACGGAACCGCTCTTACTGAAAATCTGAGGGGAGTCCGAAATCTGGATGACGGACTTGAATCCGAGTCCGAACCGCCCGATCTGGTCGTCCCTCTTCTCAGAGGAATGGGAGAGCATCAGTGTGCGATAACCCGCCTCAGTGAACGGTGCCCCCTCGTTGGCGCAATACAACGTTCCGTCGGTC
This sequence comes from Arthrobacter sp. FW306-1B-G06A, assembly GCF_058781765.1. NCBI lineage: Bacteria > Bacillati > Actinomycetota > Actinomycetes > Micrococcales > Micrococcaceae > Arthrobacter > Arthrobacter sp. FW306-1B-G06A. The sequence goes on from NZ_JBYSXB010000021.1 coordinate 43,256, forward strand.
AGTAAGATGCGTACGCGACCATTTGGAAGATCGACGGCATCTGCGGCGTTCTGAATCAGCTCATTCAGCTGTTTGCGACCGTAGCCGCTCTGGGTGATGGCCTGTTCAATGTTGCTGTGTTCGCGAATCAAGTCCGGGCGGGCTTTGTATGCATTCAGCGCTTCAAGAGTCTCGCTTGCCACGAAGCGACTCAGATCACTATCTGTGTCCGCCCAAGAATCGTATGGCAAGATTACTCCCCCGCAGGATCTGTGTATGTCAGAAAACCACGCTGTTGTAAGACAGTTCTACCAGCCTGGCGGCCGTACCGAAGCAGGCGGTACCGAAGCCGTGCCCGTTGAGCTTAAACGGACTCCTTGCCGGACACAACGACCCCAGCATGAAATTGGGCGGCAACCAGGTTGGCCAGGTGACTCGCAAGCTGCACCGGCACTGCGTTACCAATTTGGCGAGCTATGGAAGTCTTCGATCCGGCCCACTTGTAGTCATCCGGAAAGCCCTGGAGCCTTGCTGCCTCGTAGTGCGTTATTGCCCGGTGCACGCTCGGGTTGGGGTGGAGATACCGGCCCTTTTCGGGCTTGAAGAATTCTGTTCGAATAGTCACCGAAGGGCGGTCATTTCGCAGCCGTCCCATCACGTCGCCTGACCCGGTCTTATGATTTTTCCAACAGTTAGCCAGCAAGCCCGTGGGAATGTTGAACCTGTTCCCTCCGGCCGGAATTTCCCTAAATCTGTCTAGTGACAGCTTTGTATAGTTCCTAGTGACATGCAGATCCCGCGTACTGTACGGTCCCGGAATTCGCTGCCCGTGGTACTCGAAGGAGACCTCTGGGAAGGCTGTTTCGACTACATGCGCCTCAATTGACGCAAAAGCTTCTCCGACCGTCCGATGGCGGCCGATGTAAGCCCCTTCGGGTTCGGGCACCTCAGGAAGCTCCTTCAAGCGGCCAATCACGATACTCCGCACACGCGACTGGTAGGCACCAAAGTCAGCTGCGTTTAAGAGGTACGGCTGAAGAACATACTTTTCCAGCGGGTTCCCTGGTCGAGTCCAGCGTTCAAATTCTTCATACTGACCCGATTTCAAAAATTGCCGCACATTTTCGACAACAAAATACTTGGGTTTCGCAGCGATAATGGTTTCCGCATATTTCCGCCAAAGAAAGTTGCGTTCATCCAACACGTCTTGCTTACCCAATGCTGAAAATCCTTGGCACGGCGGCCCGCCTATGATCACGTCGGCCGTAGGCACTCGCCCCTCTGCGAGCCAATCTTCGATTTTCCCCGCATAGATCTGCTCAGCTTGGTGATTAAGGGCATACGTAGCGGCCGCATGCAGGTCATGTTCCACTGCGACTATCGTCTTAAACTTCCCGGTGGACTCGAACCCTTCGGTCATCCCGCCTGCGCCGGCAAAGAGATCAATAAGTCGTAGTGGTTTGGCCATGACTAGGATTCTAGCCGGCTACGGGGAGTAAGCCGGTATATGCGTCCAAACCCCGGAGCGGGTCGGCCAGTGATCCGCATCTCGGTCTTGAGGTCGGCGTTTCAGGAGGTTGCTAGCTGCAACCCGGGGAGATGCTATCGATCTCGCTCTAACAGGTCACCTTCGACCGCGAGCATCCACTCGCCGTCGCCGAAACGAATCTCAAATACGGTTGCTCCCGTCGGGTCGGAACCCCGCGCAACAGCTTCAAAGTAGGGCCATCCGTCACGGGCCTGAGCGACAGCATCCCTTGTCTTAACCGCGTGGAACCATCCCAGCGGTGCATCCTGATTTCTTGTGATGTCTAGTCCCATCTAAAGCGGCCGGTGGCCGGGGGTCCTTGGGAAAGCGAGGGGTCACGACCCTGACAGTTTCGCGACCAACCGCAAGGGTCGCAACAAGTCCTCGTTGCTCAACATGTGGGAGTCTATCCGCACCAACTCGGTTCAGGCGGGATCCGCGCCGGTGGCGGCCCTGTGGCATTGGGGTAGCCTGCTACCGAGCGGACTGTGTACCCGCACCCACGACTACACACCTCAGCCGGCAGTAGGACCTTGCAACCGCCGCAAGACTCCAGCTAGCTCCGGTATAGGGATGCTTTCGAGACCGAGGGCAGAGTATAGGAGTGGACCTTCGTTCCTGAGTAGAAAGCGGTCAAGCTTCCGCGTTGGCACATCAATCCCGTTCCATGTTGGTTCGGTCCCGCCATGGATTAGATAGCGACCTCCCACGCCTAGGTTGCTCAACTCCTGGTGGAGACCGAAGCTGTCCCATGTTGGGCCGGACTTCCCGATTTCGATAGCAGCCAGATCGAATTCGCTTGCACGCGCGACTAAGGCCAAGAGCTGGAATTGCGACCATGTAAGAGATTCGGCCGTCTTTACGGCCCAGTGGGCTGCCGATCGCGAGAGATGTTCGTCACATGCGATGTATGCGAAGAGAGTGCCCATGAACGGCGCCTTTCGCTCTTCAGGGTCGTTCCTCACGGCATTTAGAGTAGCTTCGAATACTTCCTGGACTGCTGGTGCGAACCCGCCGCAGGAGGCCCAGAAGTCGGCGTCGGTGCGTATTGCGCCTCCGGCATCGAGATTCCGCCGGATGGCTCGTCCCGCTTGTTCAACCGCGGCGTCAACGCGCTTTCGTTCCCAAAAACCTAGAGCGCGCGCAAGGACTCTTTTTCCTGTCTCCTGGATGATTGGTGCTACTACAGCGCCGGTAACAGCGCCGGCGATGGCACCTTCAGGTCCGGCGATTGCCCCAACTATCACGCCCGCTAGTGATCCAAGCAAGTTGGACGAGCTCTCTGCGATTTCATTCGCCGCATCAAAACGACGTCCAGTTGACACGGGCTACACCATATTCCAAACTTCCGCAGGGACATGGCTAGACAGTTCGGGTGCCCATTCAGGGGCAATAGGCCGGAATGCATCCATGATGTCTATGGCTGGGAGGTAACCGCGCTTCTCGTTGCGAATGAGACCCAGCTCGAGCAGTTTGGAGATGTCACGCGAAATGATCTTTTGCTCATGACCGGCGTAGGCGCCGGCCAGGAACGTGGTCAACCCCGGGATGTCTTTCCGCGATGTGACCTTATCTTCGGGCATGGCGAGGACGAGGGCCCTCCGCCTGTCTTTTGCTTTTCCCGTCGTTTCTTTGCTGAAGCACTCATGGACGTAGTTCGTCCACGCTATTCGACGCTGCAAGCCACGCACTCTGTCAATTTGTTGGCGGAGCATGTCCACGAAACCTTCAGCGCTGTAGGCAATGAACCCGTCAATGTCGTTTTGTTTCGAGGCGGCATCAAGTTTGCGGTAATACTTCGTCCTGGTCCGGTTGTAGAAATCGGAGAGGACATTGCTGGAAACCCAGGGGACGACACCCGAGTGCGCCAGTATGGCGCATTCTAGAAGTCGGGCGGTGCGGCCGTTGCCGTCACCGAAGGGATGGATCCAAGCGATATACAAATGGGCAAGAGTGGCGGCGAAGAAGGACGCTGCGAACCGATCTTCAGGGGGCGTCGAGGGATTGCTTACCGTCTTCAGCCAGCTGTTGTTTAGCCACTCGCACAGCTGTTCCACTAAGAACTCAACATCTTCGGGGGGTGCGGCCTTGTATGTTCCGACTACCATCTGTCGCGTGCTGTACTCACCGGGAACAACGTGAGTGTCGAGGTCCAACCCTCGCAGCACCATCCGGTTTTGTTCACGGATCCATTCCGGAGTCACGCGGAAACCGGAGGCGGCCACAGCGGACTGATCCACAGCCCCGAGAGCCGCCGCTACATTCTTAAGCTCTGTCTCCAGATACTCTTGCGAAGGTGGCAGCCTGAGGTCGTTGTTGAGGATGGCTTCCGCTTCGTCCTCCGTCAGAGTGTTTCCTTCAATTGCTGTCGAGGCAAGCGCGCCCTTTGCGAGGTATATCTGTGCCAAGCGCTGCTCAACAGCTGGTGGGAGAGGCGTGCCCGCGAGGTGCTGGCATTTAGAAAACGCTTCACCCAAGTGCATCCACAGGGAGCTTTTGTGGGCACGGTAGGAGAAGGAAATCCACGGGTTCTGAGACTCGTATCGGCGCTCTATCATGACCCGACAATAGATACTTTGTCCTATTTTGTCCAGTTCAATGTCCGGTTCAATGTCCAACCTAATGTCCTCCGCTGGTGTCCCCGCGGTTTGTCTAGACCCGCTCCGCCATTCCCACCTATCCAACGCCCCTCATCACCGCCGCCAGCCCTTGGGGTTGCTTTGTGCGGGAGCATCCGCGGCGGCGCCCGCTGGGTGTCTAATTCTCGAGGTCCTCCGCGGCGACCATCTTCATGATGAAATCCGATCCAGTTGGGGTGAGCAACAGCATCAAGTCTTGCTGCACAATCGGGCCCCTCGTCACCATCTGCCCTGGCATCGGTCCAGTCCGGAAGAGCTCATCATCCAAGAGGTTTGTGAGAAGTAGCATCATCCCGGAATGAATGACGTAGCTGTGATCTGCCGGCGGCGTACCACTTGCTGCAAGCTTGGCGTAGTGTCGCAGGATTTGTTGTTCGACTTGGGTATAGCGGTGGGACAGGAGGCTCAGGTTCCGCTTGAACTGGAGGATGGACAGTTTGGGGATCTCGCCGAGCTGGTCATAACGCCAGTGGCAATCCCCACAAAGGCAGATCATGTTCTCGAACGAGTGCGCCTTGACCTTGGCCCAAGGTTCGATGTGCGCCATCTCTAGTCGAACAGTTCCGCCGCATCGCGGAATTGCGCAACGGTACCCAGCTTCTTCTTTGAGACGCCGTTCCAGTGCGCGAGGGACGGCGGGGCGATCCTGAGACATGTCTTGCATCGTACCCTGTTGCCGATATCGTCCTGCCGCTAGCGGGCCGTGTACCCGCGCCCACCACTACACAAAATCAGCCCTCGCCGTCCCCCGCGGTGAGGGCTGATTTTGGGTTTAACGGTCATTCCGGTGCTCGAGCAGCTTCCATAACCGGCACCACGATTCGTGGGCCAACCCGATAGCCATCAGCTTTCTCAGCCAGAAAAAGCTGGGCGGCTTCACGGCGACGCGCCACCGTCGTCGCCTTTGCCCAATCGGGACGTCTCCTCAACTCCCTAGCGAGTTCTTGAACCTCGGCCTGGAACTTTCCCTCATACTCGAAACTTTTGCGATCCACTGCACGGGCAGCCTCGCTCGAAGCTTGACTGACAACGTACGGTTCAATGTCGTCAGTAGTCGCCGACGAAATAATCGACTCTGCAACAGGGTGACGTTTATTAGCTGGTGTGGCACGAAACTCGGTCGAGGTAATGAGAATGGCGGCGAGTTCAGAAATTTTGGCTTTTTGAGCGTATTCCCGGGTTATGGCTTCTAGGTTCAGCCCTCGCTCGGCTTCGTCCACCGCGCTCTGCAGGCCCTCCCACAGAGCGTCCCGCCATTCGCAGACAGCTGTCCATTCAAGAATCAGGCCGTTGGCCGGCCATCGTAACCAAAGCGCGTCCACTTCGCCGGTATGTGATCTTGCTGCCGAAATGAGGCGTTTCACCTTCGCCGGGAGTTCATCGCCGTTGTCTGGAGTTAGGACTTCTCGCACATGGACAGGATCAAACTTATCGACCTGCAGCGAGACGAACGGTGCATGGGCGGCAGCAGCGATAGCGAGCGCGTTGTCGATGCTCACAGAGGCCGCACTGAGCTGCACATCAGCCGATTTCAGGAACTCGGCATCCTCAATGAAAAGGAGCCCGCGATCGATCGCCTTTGTGGGGATCTCTTCGGCCAGGGCGGTAAGCTGATCGGAAGTGAAATGGGTCATGGGAGGACTATAGGGGATCGGGCTGACGGCTTAGGTTTCTGAAGCCCTCCATTTAGTAACGGCCAGGGTCTATTGTCCGGCGCCGCACCCTGGACGCTTCCACCCAGACTTCTTTGCGGCTCTCGTAGTACTCCATCGGCCAGGGCACTGACACCAGCACATGCGCCTTAGTCCAGCCGTACGCGAAGCCTGGTACCTCGTGAGTCCCGCCGCTGATGTAGTCCAGCGTCACGAACACAGGCAAAGGTTCCTTGGGTCGCGTCGCCCCTTCCACGGCCGCAGGATCCACCGCCGGCACAACAGGCGTGGGCCTATGCGCGCGCGGCGGCTGCCAGAACTTCTTTTCCTCCACAGCCAGAGTCTGCCACCGAGGGCAGACATTGGAGGAAGGTCGGCCGTCAACTAGTAGTCGTTGTATCGGACGGCGGGCGTCGATTGCGTCGAGGCGGCACGGGACGGCTGGAGCACAGGCAGAGCATCGATTTTGACTAAGGCACGGTGTATCGCCACGAGAATCATCATGAAGCGGGCAAGACCCATCAGCCAACCAGCGAGAGCGATGAGTATGCCGATAATCAGCACTCCCCGGTTGGGATTGCCAGTTGAAAGCGACGGAAAGCTTGGGGCCGCAACCACTCCTCCAAGTGCGCCCACGATGGGGCCGAAAATGAAGAACATCAAGACGCCGGCCTTAAAGATCCCTGCTGAATGATCGAACTGCACTGTTGCCCCCATCTGGCTTGAATGAACGTGGTCAGGCTACAGCCCAGCGAGCACACGCGAGACGAAAGAAACGCTGATCGCGCTGCCGGGCCTTCACCGCATCGAGCGCGCAGCCCGAATATTCTCCGCTGAATGCGTTTTTCCAAAAGTTAGGGCTGCTTATAAAGCGTCCTGATGCGCGCAGAGACTGAGTCTTGGACCCTGGCCACGACTGGTCCAAGCTCAGTCAAAAGGGAATCTCCGTCGTCATAACTCGTCGCAATTGAGAGTCGGGTAACGAGATTCTGGAATTCATCGCACTTATCTCGTATGGATACTTCAAGAATAAGGCCCCTCAGCGAGGCAAATTCACCTTGTTTCTGACGCAGCCGCTCATACTGGTCACGCCCGGCGTCCTCCTCGGGCAGGTAGAGGCCGCCTCGGTGATACCGGCGGACGCCTTCGAGATGGATTTCGAGAATCGCACGCATCAGGTTAGTGACGGCTGAATGAGTGTCACGCAGCACGCTGAGTTCAAATTCTTCCCGTCGGTCCAGTTTCGTAGTCTCCCTCGCGGCATCTCGTGCCGACTGTTCACGGGCCAACTGGCGTCGGTCACGAAGTTTTTCCGTGACCATCGTGAGCACGGAACCCGCGATGAGAGTGCCTACCGGTATTAACGTGGACCAATCCATGAGGCCTCCATGAGAGTGAATGAGTTTGGTGTCAATCTATCTAAGGCTGCAACTCATCGACGTAAGACTCGTTGACGCTGAAGGCAGCCATCAGGTCGGCAGTCGATTTCGAAACACCGTAGCGTCCGCACATGGATTCATGATGCCGAAGCCGAACGGGGCTGTCAGCGGGGCCAGATCTTAGGAAGCAAGGGAGACTACATTGCCGGCGAACCCCGTGATAGAGCCCAGAACAATTAGGGCGACACCACCCCATCGCTTTAGTCTGCCGTCAGCGAGCCTCTCGGTGACGTAGGCCTCGATGCTGCGGTTGTTTGCATCCACCGCGGCTGTATACGCGACCTCCGGTCCTTGGACCAGGATGCCGCCCACCCTGTGCTTTATGAACCGATTAACAAAGGGTTTGGGCCGACTGGCGAATTTTCTCATCTTGTTGACGTCCGTCACCACGTCAACAATGACCAGCAGAATACCTGCCAGATCTGCCACAAATGCGACGATGTAGAGGATTAGTGCGATTGTCTTCACCTGCGCAGTCTAGGGGGCGTAGACGCAAAGTTTCGAAACAAGTCCACCCGGTTCAGTCGCTCTGGCGGATCGCAATCATGCGGCTGCCCTCAGACACCTGAGCCCTGGCCGCGGCTAGCGCTTCCTCATACGTTGTGGCCGTCTCGGTGACATGGCTGAAGCTGCCGTCCGGAGCTTCGATAGTGCAGATAACTTCCACACCCACATCCTAAGTGTGGCGCGTCACTCGGGTGGCGCCGTAAGGGACTTCACCCGGAACTCTCTCATCACTCTTGCCACCTCATCGGAAGTCCAGTTCTTACCATCGAAGTTCCTTCGTAGCTCAATCACTGCGTTTAGAAGGTGGCCGCAGGCGATCTTTAGGAGGGTGCCGGCTGCAGCTTCTGACAGCAGTTTTGGTCCGCCGAAGGGGTACAGCCTATGTAGGAGCGACGGAGGAACCGGCCGCCATGCGTCAAGCTCATTCCAGAGTGCTTGGTCCTCCCCGCTTTGAAGCTCGAATCTCCATTTCTCGATTCCGTTTGCAATTCGGAGGCAGATGGCCACTTTGGCATCTGGGCTGCCGTTCGACGTCATCAGTTCTTGAACGGCGACGATTATCTCTGCGCGGGCAGCTAGCTCACGCTCTTTCGATGCCTCTGCGGCCTGCTGCTTCGCCTGTTCGCTAATGCCCGCTGCTTGCGCCTCGAGTTGCTTACCGAGCGCATCCGACTGGGCTTCGAGCTGCGCATCAAGGTCACCCTTTTGGGCGTCCAGTTGTTCGCGAAACTGGGTTCTTTGTGTCCTTAGTGTCCAGACCAAGACGCCCACAGCGATCAATCCGCTGAAGATGGCCCCCCACATACCGCTAAGTAGGATGCCCCATTGGTGATGAGAGAACCATAGGAATGGGTCTGGAAGTAGGTCCGTCAGCATGCCCCAGACACTACTCGAACCATGGCTTGCGATGGGCGCGAGACCCCTTGCGTCCATGTCTGTCATCCGGTGGCTACGTGTGGCGTGTAGCTACCGGAGTAGCTACACCTTGGCATCCGTCAGCTCGCGCCGGAAACGAAGAAGCCCCCGGAATCTCGCGGATCTCGTGATTTTCTTGGTAGCGGTGGGGAGGCTCGATCTCCCGACCTCCCGAATCATGAGTCGCAATCCGTCGGTGACTACGACCCCGGCACCACTCTGATCCTGCCTCTAGCCACGGCCCGTTGCGAGTTTGAAGATCGCCTTTTCAACCTGCACGCGCGTGCGCCCGTATGGCTCGCCCCAGCATGCCAACAACTCGAGGTACGTTGCATAAGAAGCAGTCGTCTTGTCCAAAGACACCTCAGCTTCGTTCCTCAACCAGCCGGTTATCTTGTCGTCGAGGATGGGAGCTGCTGCCGCATCGTCAGGACCGTCAAGCGCCGATGCGAAGTACAACCACTTTGTGAAGTATGAACGTCCCAGGTGTTTGATTGCTCCCTCGTTATTCATAAGTCGAAACGCCTCATGAGGCCCGTCGCCACGGGCGACCTTGGCTCCAGCTTCCAACCGAGCGTTCACGGTCGGATCGGCCGAAATCAGTTCTGGCGGGTTGCTTCGGTCAGCGGTCTCAGTCAGGATCCATCGCGTGCGCAGCGCTCCCCGGCCCGAGGTTGTACCCCAGCCCCAAACCATGGCCGCTACGAAGGCAGACAATACGAGCCCAGCGCCCAGTTCGGACAACACCACGTCCCGGATGATCTGACGGTCTACTTTTTCGGGAAGTCGGTCCAACGTCGCCACTACATCCGGCAAATGGCACATCTGCTCCAGCCACGGCTCCCGGTCCCAAAGGAAAGCCACCTGCGGGGTCGGCTCCTCCTCAAGCAGGGCAATTAGCGATTGGGGAATGTCTGTCGTCATGTTGGTATCCTCCCTCGCTCCAGCGACGGGACGGTTCAACGCCACGGGAAGCTGTCAAACCGATCACCTGACTAACGTCGGCGGCCAGACGCCGGGGAAGTCCCGCTACCAAGGGAATACCAGAGGCCCGACGCAGAATTTTTCCGATTCCAGCTGATCCATGGTGAATCGCACATTCCGCAAGACAAAGAAAAAACCCCGCAAATCCCATATAAATACTGGGAAATGCGGGGTTCTAGCTGGTGGCTCCGACCGGCGTCGATCCGGTGACCTTTCGATTTTCAGTCGAACGCTCTACCAACTGAGCTACAGAGCCTTAGGTGACAATGTCACCATGATTGCCGGAACTTCTTCCGGCAATCAGAGCGACCCTGACGGGACTTGAACCCGCGACCTCCGCCGTGACAGGGCGGCGCGCTAACCAACTGCGCTACAGGGCCTTGCTTGCAGTATCTCTACTACGATTGCGGTATCTCTACCGCTTTTTTCAAGGCTTCCAGCCTACCAGACTTTTCAGCCCGGCTTGACCAGTTCCTTGCGTACCCCCAACGGGATTCGAACCCGTGCCGCCGCCGTGAAAGGGCGGTGTCCTAGGCCGCTAGACGATGGGGGCCTGGAACAATCCGAATTCGCGACGGTCAACAACGCTATGCGTTTACCGCTTCTCGCTCGTCCGAACTGGACTCTAAAACTTTAGAGCATACTCAGGGATATTCCCAAATCGCGCAGCGCGGAACGCAAACGGGGTCTCAAACCAGGACGCAATCCGGACGCAGCGCCAGTCTCAAGCCACCGCTCAAGACCGCCGTGCCAGGGTTGGCGGTTTCTTGTTGAAAGACGTCCGAATTCCGCCAGTCCGTCCAGCTGCTCCCGGGCTAGATTGGCACCATGGCCACAAGCACACCAGTCTCTCCGGCGACCACACCCTCCCGGACCATCAGTAAGCTCGGCATCGCCGCCGTCATCGTCACCGTTGTCCTCTGGGCGTCCGCCTTCGTGGGCATCCGCGCAGTGGGACCCAGCTTCTCCCCCGGTTCCTTGACCCTCGGACGGCTGGTGGTTGCCGCCGTCGCGCTCGGCACTGTCGCCCTGCCCAGGCTCAAGCGCTGGCCCAAAGGACGCGAATGGCTGCCCATCCTCGCCTACGGCGTCATGTGGTTCGCAGGTTACAACCTCGCCCTGAACGCCGCCGAGCACATGCTCGATGCCGGAACCAGCGCCATGCTCATCAACGTCTCGCCGATCCTGATCGCCGTCCTGGCCGGCGTGATCCTGAAAGAAGGCTTTCCGCGCTGGCTGATCATCGGCAGCCTCGTGGCGTTCGGCGGCGTTGCGCTGATCGCGCTCGGTTCGGGACAGCGCTCGACGGCGGATGTCGCCGGAGTGCTGTTGTGCCTCCTTGCCGCTGTGCTCGCCGCGGTGAGCGTGATTGTCCAGAAGCCGGTGCTGCGCACGTTCTCCGCTGCACAGGCCACCTGGTTTGGCATCATGGTGGGCGCCGTGTGCTGCCTGCCGTGGGCCGGCCAACTAGTGGCCGAAGTGCAGGCCGCACCCCTTCCGGCCACCCTCGGCTTGGTGTACCTCGGAATTTTCCCCACCGCCATCGCTTTCACCACATGGGCCTACGCACTGTCCCTCATCGAGGCCGGGAAACTCGCCGCCACGACGTACCTGGTTCCGGGCACCACGATCCTGATTTCCTGGGCGGTCCTCAAGGAAATCCCCACCATCTGGGGCCTTGTGGGCGGCGTCATCTGCCTTGTGGGCGTCGGGTTGACGCGGCGCCGTTCCCGCGGGATCACCCCCCGCTAAGAAGCCGGGCGGCCCGGCGCCAAGGTGCGCCGCACCGCCGTCGCACCTCCGCCGCGGCTACCTTGCCATCCCGGCGAGAAGCTCGCGGTGCGTGGGCGGATTGGCTCCCGGACGCCCCACGGTAATGGACGCGGCCATGGAGGCGGTCTGTCCGATGCGTTCGAGAACCGTGGGCGCGAGCCCTTGGCTACCGCGCAGCAGCAGCCCGAGGATCAGCGCAGACATGTAGGAATCGCCGGCGCCAATGGTGTCCGCCACCACCGAGGTCACCGCCGGAACCGTCAACTGGGTGTGCGGCGTCGCCATCAAGGAACCCTGGGCACCTCGGGTGACGACGGCCAGGCCCGCACCGAGGCCCAGGATGTGTGTTGCAGTCTCTTCCAAGGACTTGCCGGGGTAGAGCCAGAACGCGTCGTCGTCGCTGAGCTTCACCACGCTGGTCAGCGGTACGAGCTCCTCGAAAATGCGGAGGGCCTCGCTGTGGCTGCCCAGGAGGTCGGTGCGGATGTTGGGGTCGTAGGTGACGATGCACCCGCCCTGGGCCTGCTCCAGGAGCGTCCTGACGTTAGCCGCGCCGGGCTCGAGGAACGTGGCGATCGAGCCCGTGTGGAGCACCTTTGGCGCGTAAGGGAGTGCGGCGGGGCCCAGGTTCCACTCGATGTCGAAGGTGTACTTGGCCGAACCGTCCGCGGCGATCTCCGCAGTCGCCGTCGCGGTCTTCGCGAGCGATTGCGAGCCCGGAAGGACAACCACACCGGCGCTTGCCAGGTGGGCCGCGATGGACTCGCCCCGGGAGTCGCGCCCGACGGCGGTCAGCAGCCCTGCTTTCACATCGAGCCGCCCGAGGCCGTAGGCGACATTCGCAGGCGAGCCGCCCGGGTATTCGGTCTGGCCTCCAGGCGAGTTGACGATGTCGATGAGCGCTTCGCCGACCACGACGACGTCGAGCGGCTCGGACGCAAGGTGCGAGTGGTTCATGCGTTTCCTGTTCCTTGGTTGGGGAGTTTCACTGGCTGCTAGTGAATTTCAGGGGCTAATGGTGGTTTTCGGGGGCGCCGCCACGGAATGGCGTTCGACGAGGGGACATTCAAAGTATTCGGTACTGCCATCACGTTCCGCGCCGGCCAGCAGCAGTTCGATGGCGCGCCGGCCCATCTCAAGGAAGGGTAGTTCCAGCGTGGTCAGTCCGGGCCGCAAGTGCGGGGCAAGCGTTTCCTGGTTGTCGAAACCCACCAGCGACACATCGCGCGGGATCGATAATCCGAGCTGGGCCAGCGCCTGGTAGCTGCCCCAGGCGGTGCGGTCGTTGGCGCAGAAGATGGCAGTGGGTGGCTGAGGACCGGTCATGAGCGCCAGGGCATTGTCGAATCCGCCGGATTCATGCCCGTCGCCGATCTTGTGGAGCAGTGGGTCGGCGTCGAGGCCGGCCTCCTTGAGGGCCCGGAGATAGCCCGCATGGCGTCCGACGGCGGCAGGCAGCTCGCCGTCCACCGCGCCGATGTTGATCATCGCGATACGCCGGTGACCCGCGTCCACCAGGCGTTTGGTGGCGGTGTAGCCGCCCAGCTCCTCCTGCGGAGCGATGCTCGGGAACCGCCCGGACCGGTCGCGCGAATTGAGCACGACGGCGGGCACCTCGGCCAGGACGTCCGGCACGTCAAGGACCCGGTGGTACATGGCGGCGTAGACCACTCCGGCCACCTTGTAGGACAGCATGGTCTCCAGCGAAGCGGCCTCGAGGGCCTTGTCGCCGCCGGTGTTGACGGTCAGGAGGAGCAGTCCGGCCTCCCAAGCCCGGGCTTGGGCGCCCTCGATGATCTTGCCCGCGAATGGCGCCGTGGCCACGAAGTCGCCGACGAAGCCGATCATCCCGGCAACGCCGTCGCGGAGCACTTTGGCGTGGGCGTTGGTCCGATACCCCAGTTCGTTGGCGGCGGCATGGACCCGGCGTCGGGTTTCATCAGAGAACCTGGTTCCTGCGGCGTCATTGAGCACCAAGGAAACCGTGGCCTGGGAAACACCGGCTGCGGCAGCGACGTCGTTCATCGTCGTGCCTGAGCGGCTGCCGGGGCGGGTCATGGGCTGGCCTGTCTACTGGGAACTCCGGGGTGCTTGTCACAGGATCCGCACGACTGGCTGGGCTTAACCTGGGGCTGGGTTATACGAATTACCAGCCCGGAAAACTGTAGCTGTCATCACATCCGGCGTCAACGACCGCGCCGCGGACTAGAGTCGGATCATGCCCGCGAATTTACCTCCCGGCCTGCCGATTGTTCCCGACGGCGATGCCCCTGGCGGCCAGCGCATTTCCTCTCCGCTCCCCGGCCCCGGATCCGGGGGTCCCGGGATTGGCGCTGACGCCGCGGCGGCCAGTACCATTCCGTTCAGTATGTCGCCGGAAGACTTCGAGGCAGCCGTCAGCGATGCATTGCTCCTCATCCCGGACAAAGCTGCCCGGGCCATGGACAACGTGGCCATCTTCATCGAGGACGACTACACCCCGCAGCCTGGAGACGAACCGGACACCGTACTCCTGGGCCTGTATGAGGGCGTGCCGTTGACGGAACGGGACTCTTGGTGGGATGCCGGTTCCCTCCCGGACCGGATCACCATTTTCCGTCAGCCGATCCTGGATATCTGCGGATCCCGCCAGGAAGTAATCGACGAAGTGGCCATCACGGTGATCCATGAGATCGCCCACCACTTCGGCATCGGCGACGACCGTTTGCACGAACTCGGCTGGGGATAGGCTAGAAAGCCACCGTCCCCGCGGCGCCATCCACCGTGATCGTCTGTCCTGTGCTGATCCGGGACGTGGCATCCGGGACGCCCACGATTGCCGGAATCCCGTACTCACGAGCCACGACGGCGCCATGCGAGTTGGGACCGCCCATCTCCATCACGAGTCCCCCGGCGGTCAGGAAGAGGGGCGTCCAGCCGGGATCCGTCGAGGGCGCCACCAGGATTTCTCCGGGTTCAAGATGCGCGCCCACCGGGTCCATGATCACCCTTGCCACCGCCGTCACGGTTCCCGCCGAAGCCGGGGTTCCCAACAGCATGCCGTCCGACGCCGGTGCCCCCGTCGCGCCGCTCAGGAGACCGGCTGGCAGCGCTTCCGGCTCGGTGCCGTCGGAGAGCAGCACGCGTGGCACGTGGCGGCGCTTGAGTTCAAGCTCATAGGCTTCGCGGCGCTGCGCCACGAGCTCGTGGAGATCCTTGCCGTCCAAGCCGTGGCGGGCGTCGTTGAAATCCAGGAAGAAGACGTCGCTGGCATCGTCGATGATTCCCGCTTTCGCCAAGGCCTCCCCTGCTTCCGCAACCTGTGCTCGGACCGCGGCGAAGCCCCGCACGAGGTGGTACTTGGGAAGTTCACGGAGCCCGGCAAACATGCGTGTCCGTTCGAGTGCCATTTTCACGATCCTGGCGTGGAGCGGACTCTTGGACCGCGCACGGGCCACCAGCACGGCGGCTTGTTCCTCGGCGTCGCGGGCTGCTTTTTCGAACTGTTTGTCCGGCGCCAGGCGGGGATCGTCGAGGCGAAGGTAATTGACCAGGACTCCGATGATGTGGGTGGGGTCGTCGGACCAGCGGGGCATGCCTAGGTCGATTTCCGCGATGGCCCGGTGCCCGTAGTCGCGCAGGAACGAGGCCAATCCCGATTGCGCGACGACCGGCAGCTTGCCATCGCGGTAGCTCTCCGCGAGCGCAGCGGGATCGCCACCGGTAAACGCCACCGCGGAAGCGGGATCGTCACGGATACTGGCCGAGAGCCGCCACAGCGCAAGGTCCATTTCGGTGGTGACGTTGTTGGGCAGGCCGCGGATGATGGTTTGGAGCTCACCCCAGGAAGCCTGTTCTCCAAGCAGCTTCCGTACCAGCCCCATCATCGCGAAGCCGAGCGCTACCGGGGGCAGGATATTGGGCAGTATGGGGAACAATTCCGTGCGCAGTATCCGCTCGGCGTGGTCCAGTTTTTCACGGGGGGTGGCATCGGTGGGGACTTCATGCGTGGCCTTCAGGTTCCCGTCCAGCTGTTCCACCTTGCCAAGGGCAACGTCCGGCCGAAAGAGAGCACGCAGCAGCGTCTCCGGAAGGTGGAAGCGGAGCACGATCGGGCCAACGTGCCTGAGCAGTTTGAAAGGCGTCTTGCTGGTGACGGCGAAACGCGGGTCCTCGAACAGGGCACGCATGATGGACGCCGAACGTGCTTCCATGACGTCGAAAATCCTGGGCACGATGGCGCGCCCGGCCCTGCTCCTGAGCACCGAAGTGAGGTCAAAATAGATCCGCTGCCCCGCCTCGTAGTAGGGCGAAGGCCCGTCCCGCGGTTCGGGAACCCGGAATCCCGCCGCGCCGGCCACCGAGGACCCCATGAGCCTGATGCCCGCGAGTCCCATGGGAGTGAGGGGGCGGGTGAGGCCTTGGGCGAGGCTGAAGCAAAGGTACGCGTGCGGACCGGGGACTGCTGGTTGCCGGGTCATTTGCGGGTAGAGCGTGGTGATAGGGCGCGCTTGGGTGAGCCACAGTTTGCCGTCGCCGTCGATGGCCCATTCAGTGTCCTGCGGTGCTCCGTAGTGCTCCTCGACGCGCTGGCCGAGGACCGCGAGCGCCCTGATCTGGGAGTCGGCAAGGCAGGCGTCCCGCGCGGTTCCGCCTTCGGCCCGAGGCTCGGCGTCGAGCTTTTCGGTCCCGCCGCCGGGAACGGAGCGAATCACCAGCTTCCGGTCCCCGATCCGTCGTTCCGTGATCCTGCCGGTGAGCGAATCCACCACAAAGTGGTCCGGATTCACGGCGCCGGAGACCACGGCCTCACCGAGCCCGGGATTGGCGTCGATGACCGCCTCGCGGCGGCGCCCGGTCACCGGATTGGCGGTGAACAACACCCCCGCGGCCTCAGCGTCCACCATCCGTTGGACGACGACGGCGAGCGTCACCGTGGCGTGGTCGATCCCGTTGCTTGCCCGGTAGCTGACTGCCCGGTCCGTCCACAGGGAAGCCCAGCACTTCCGGACGGCCTGCAGGACGGCATCTGCCCCCACGACATTCAGGTAGGTGTCCTGCTGTCCCGCGAAACTGGCAAAGGGCAGGTCCTCGGCGGTGGCGGAGGACCTGACGGCCACAGGGACATCCGGGCCAAGCGCGGAGTAGGCCGAGCGAACGGTGCCTTCGACGTCGGCCGGGATCCCGGCGTCGAGCACTGTTTCCCTGGCGCGGGCCGCGAGGGAAGCGAGCCCCTCAAGGTCGCCGGGTTCCACGGCCTCAAGGCCACGGAGAATGTCCCGGACGGCTGGCTCGGGGCTTCCATCCGGCTGCAATGCGCGCCGGTAGGCCTCGGTGGTCAGGCAAAACCCGGGCGGGACCGGAAGTCCCGCCCAGATCAGCTCGCCGAGATTGGCCGCCTTGCCGCCGACCTCTGGAAGCATGGTTGCCCGGATCCGGCGCAGCTCGACGATCAAGCGCGATGCCTCCCTGGGCTCTGCGTGCTCCACCATTACCGTCTGCCTGCGTCCACCGGTCCTTGGGCTTGCCTGTTATGCGGCGCCGAGCATGGGACCGAAGTTGGCGCGGTCCGCCAGCCTGGGGTCCTCGCGGTCTGGAACAACCAGCACGGGTCCTTTGGCATGGTGCAGGACTCCATCCGACGTCGATCCGAGGAGCATTCCTGCGAAGCCTCCCCGCCCGCGCGTGCCCAGCACCACGAGTTCGACGCTGCGGCTCACTTCCACGAGGACTTCCACTGGCGAACCATCGAGCAGTTGGGTTTCCGCCGGAAGCTTGGGGAAGTGGCTCTTGAGCCACGCCAAGCCTGCGTCCAACTGGATCCTGATGTCCTTGAAGAGTGCCTCCCGGTCCAGGGGTGCCGGAACCCACGCCAAGGAGCCGCTGTATTCGGGTACGGCGCAGATGACGCGCAGCTTGGCGCCCATGCGTTGAGCCTGCTCCGCGGCCTCCAGGACGGCAACGCGCGCCTGTTCCGAGCCGTCCACGCCGACTGCGACCACATTCTCGACAACGCGGGAGCCGGACTTCGCGCGCTCGGCCTTGATGTGCTTGTCCTCAGTGGTTTCACCCAGCCGGTCCGCGCAGAAGAGTGGGACCGTCACGGTGGGGCATTTGGAGTGCGCGGGCAAGGCACTGCTCACGGAGCCCAGGAGCCTGCCGACAAAGCCGCCGCGTCCCCGGGTACCGAAGACCAGGAGTTCGGCCGTTTCGGACAGATCAAGCAGCACGCCGGCGGCATCTCCGTTCTCCACCGAGCCATCGACGTCGATGGCGTAGCCGGAGACCTTCTCCAGGGCTTGCTTGACGATCGCCTCAGCGCCGTCCCGGATCACGGAGTCATCCACTGTCGCGTAGCCGCCGTCGAGCCCTGAAGCCGCGAAGATCGGCACGGAGTAGGCCGTGACCACATGCAAGGGCAGCTGCCTGCGTTCAGCCTCGCGGGCGGCCCAAACGAGGGCGCATTGGCCGTGTTCGCTGCCGTCAACGCCCACCACAATTCCGCCGGGGGCAATGGAGGGTTCCTCTCCGTTGCCTTCGGTCTCTGGTTGATGGCTCTCAGAGTGTTTGCCGTGCTGGTCCATGGGGCCTGCCTCCTCGCACTGCTGGCTGATGTTGCGGCTATTCTGCCAGAGGCCGCGCCTATAACGTGTTTCTCGCTCGACTGCCGTGAGTTGCGGTCTCCAATGCTCACTATTCTCGTTTGCAAGGGCCGAATCAAGCCGGAAGAAGCGTATGTGGAAACCCCGCCGAGGGCGTGGAAATCCGCCGAATCGGGGCGCGAAAAACGCATCGTCGGACATGCCGATGCCGGGGCTATCCACCACGCGATTTCTTCTGTAATGTTCGAAGCACTGATGACCGGGGATCGTGTTTTTCAACACATCAACGGCCATCATTCGCGACCGCTTGGGGACCCGGACGCCACCCCGCTGTTGCCTCGGCAACGCACCTTCAAAGAGGAGCCAAGCTGTGTCAACCATGCCTGCTGCGAGTACGGAACGCACCACCACCGTGGTCATCGGTGCCGGCATGCCCGGCCTGGCCGTGGCCAGCGAACTCAGCCGCTACGGCGTGGATGCCATCGTGGTGGACGGAATGTACGTCCCCGGACCTTTGCAGCCGCTCAACACCGGCATCCTGCAGCGTTGCGACGCCGCCGACGCCGCGTGCCTCCAGGAGCGCAGCGAAATCCTGCGGCACCTGCGCAACTACGCAACCAGTCACGGGCTCGACGTACGGAGCACCACGCGTGCTGTCCGGCTCGATCGCCTGGACGAAGCTGCCGCGGGGTCCGTGATTTCCGGATCGGTAGTTTCAGGGTCCTCGGGCGTCGCCTCGTACCAATGGGCCGTTCACACGGCCAACGGAGTGCTTTTGGCCGACCACGTCGTTGTCACGCGTTGTGGACAGAGCCAGTTGAGGCGAATGCTTGCCGAGCTCGGCTTCGCCATCGGCCAGAACCTCGTCGCGGCCATGCGGGCGATCGGAATGTACTTGGTTGGGGTCGGCGAACTTGCCACACCCACACCGAAGGAAGTCCTGCGCCAAGCCAAGGTGGTGGGCCAGGCGATTTCCGCCAAGGTCTACCCGGACAGCGTCCACGGGGCGCTCACGGGCACCTTTGCAGCTGTTCCCGCCCTGGCCTAGGGCTTCTTCTCCGGGCTGCCGGGCTCAACCTCGGCGTCCTCTTCATCGCCTGCGTCATCAGCGTCATCAGCGTCGCCGGAATCGTCAGAATCATCGGAACCCCCGCCTGCCAGCCGGCGTCGTGCGGTGATGCCGAGGAAGACCAGCAGGCCCGCGGCAACCACGGCGAAGATCACAATGCTCCAGGGGAACGGCTGGGAGGCATCGGGCACCTTTTCGGGCGTCGTCGTCGAACCAGGGGCCGCGGTGCCGGCGGTGGGTACCTC
The DNA here is from genome assembly GCF_058781765.1 of Arthrobacter sp. FW306-1B-G06A. Classification (NCBI taxonomy): domain Bacteria; kingdom Bacillati; phylum Actinomycetota; class Actinomycetes; order Micrococcales; family Micrococcaceae; genus Arthrobacter; species Arthrobacter sp. FW306-1B-G06A. The sequence goes on from NZ_JBYSXB010000021.1 coordinate 62,567, forward strand.
CGCCGAAGGTGCGGTGCTCGCGGAGCCGCCGCCCGCCGTCGTACTTCCTGCCTTGGCGGTGAACGTGAAGGTGCCTTCAATGGGGTGCGAATCCGAACTGACGACGCGCCAGATGACGGTGAATGCGCCGGCGGGCGCGCCAGGCCGCAGCTTTTGCGACACCACGGCGTCCACAATCTCGACGGAACCATCTGCCCAGTTCTGTCCTGAGGCGTCGTTCACCCGGATCTGCGAGCCGAGCAGGAGCGGCCGGTTGTTGAACGTGATGGACACGGAGTCCGGGACGCTGGCAACCGTTGAGCCGTTGGCCGGTGACGTTGACTCGGCGACATCGTGCGCGAAGGCGGGTGCCGCCGAGAACAGGGCGGCAGAGAAAAGAACCGCCGTGGCAGCGACGACGACGGCCAGCAACTGGCGGATAGGGCGCATGAGCGAATAACTCCCTTGGTGTTGGATTCCTTACAGACTAGGCGAATTCGCGGGAGTGCCGAAGCCGCGGGCATAGGATTTGAGAGCACACTTCCCCGATCCCCGGAGACTTCCATGCTCAAGCAGGGCTCAGCCATCGACCGCTATTTCAAGATTTCGGAACGCGGATCCAACTATTCGCGAGAAATCCGAGGCGGCTTCGCGACCTTCTTTGCCATGAGCTACATCGTGGTCCTCAACCCCTTGATCCTTTCCGGGGCGGACTCCAGTGGCGCTTCACTTGGCTTCGCCGCCGTCGCCGCCACCACCGCCTTCGTCGCCGGCATCCTGACGATCCTCATGGGAGCCTGGGCCAAGCACCCCTTCGCCATCGCTACCGGGCTGGGCGTCAACGCCTTCGTGGCAGTCACCATTGCCTCACACCCCGGCCTGACATGGCCGGACATGATGGGCCTGGTAATGCTCTCGGGCCTCACCATGCTGATCCTGGTGCTCACGGGTTTCCGCACCGCGGTCTTCAAAGCCGTCCCTGAGGCCCTGAAGACCGCGATCGTGGTGGGCATCGGCCTCTTCATCGCGCTGATCGGCCTCGTCAATGCCGGCTTCGTGCGCCGCATCCCGGACGCCGCCGGCACCACGGTCCCGCTCGGCCTGGGCGTCGACGGGAAGCTGCTGGGCTGGCCGACCCTGGTGTTCGTCGTCGGACTCGTCCTGACCATCGCCTTGGTGGTCCGCAAGGTGCGTGGCGCCATCCTGATCGGCATCATCGTCTCCACCGCCCTTGCCGCCATCCTGGAATTCACCCTGCACATCGGCCCGAGTTTCGACGGCAAAACCTACAATCCCCGCGGCTGGTCCCTGGTGGCGCCCAAGTTCACCGAGTGGGCCGCTCCGGACCTGTCCCTCATTGGCAAGGCGAACCCCTTCGGGGCGTTCCAGCACCTTGGCATCATCGCTGCCACCCTGCTGGCGTTCGTGATCCTGCTCAGTATCTTCTTCGACGCCATGGGCACCATGGTGGGCTTGGCGAGGGAAGCAGGAAACATCGACAAGCACGGAAACATCCCCAACGTTGACCGTGTCCTGCAGGTGGACGCCCTCGGCGCGATCATCGGCGGCGGCTCGTCCGTGTCCTCCAACCAGATTTTCGTGGAATCCGGCGCCGGCATCGGCGAGGGTGCCCGCACCGGCTTGGCGTCGATCGTGACCGGCCTGCTGTTCCTCGTGGCCATGTTCTTCACCCCGCTCATCAACCTGGTCCCGTTCGAGGCCGTCGCCCCCGCCCTGGTGGTGGTGGGCTTCATGATGGTGTCCCAGGTGGGCAAGATCCACTGGCAGGACTGGGGAGTCGGCATTCCCGCGTTCCTGACCATGGCCCTCATGCCGTTCACCTACTCGATCGCGAACGGCCTGGGCGCCGGGTTCATCTCCTTCGCACTCATCCGCACGTTCCAGGGCAGGGCCCGCGAAGTCCATCCGCTCATGTGGGCCGTGGCCGCTGCGTTCCTGTTGTTCTTCGGGATCGGTCCCGTCGAGGAAATCCTGGGGGTCAAATAGGCCTTTCCGGAATACCGGACACCCTCCGCCCCCAAGCGATGTTTTTCGGTATCGGCATGCGTTGAGCTTTAACCATGGAGATTTCCCGCGCTGTTGCCGATGTCCGCCCCACGCCGTGGACCGGCCGCTTCGACGGCGATGGCGATGAGCACCGCCGCTGGTGGCAGGCCGTGGCGCCCCACACTCCCGATGCAGCCGCCCCCGGCGCGCGGGACGCGGGCTCCCGGCCCGCCGTCGTCGTGGGCTTCCGCAGTGACGAGGGCGTGCGGCGCAACAAGGGCCGTATGGGCGCGGCGGCCGCTCCGGCGGCCATCCGGCAGGCCCTGGGTCCGCTGGCTTTCCATCTGGACCGGGACGTGTTCGACGCCGGCGACGTGGTTGTGGAGGACGGCTCGGTGGAGGCTGGCTCCCTGGAGGCAGGCCAAGCGCGCGCGGGCCGCGTGATTTCGGAACTGCTCGACGGCGGCAAGCTCACGGTGCTGCTCGGCGGCGGGCACGAAACTGCTTTCGCCAGCTACCTGGGTGTGGCTGGCTCGGAGGCCGTGAGGGTCGGCAAGCGCCTCGGAGTCCTAAACCTGGACGCGCATTTCGACCTGAGGGACGAACCGGTGCCGAGCTCAGGCACGCCGTTCCTGCAGATGGCCCGGGCGGAAGCCGCCGAGGGCCGCGAATTGAACTACGCCGTCGTCGGAATCTCCGAGCCCAACAACACGCGCACCCTCTTCAACACGGCGGACCTGCTGGGCGTGAAGTACCTGCTGGACGAGGAGTGCTCCGCGGAGGCCGCGCACGATTTCGTGGCGCGGTTCCTGGACAGCGTGGACGTGCTGTACCTGACGATCGACCTGGACGTGCTGCCGGCGTCGGTGGCTCCCGGGGTGAGCGCCCCCGCGGCGTATGGCGTGCCGCTGCCCGTCATCAGCGCGGTGTGCAAGCAAGTTGCCACGAGCGGAAAACTCCTGCACCTGGACGTCGCCGAGCTCAACCCCGAGTTCGATATCGACTCGCGGACCGCCAAGGTGGCCGCGCGCTTGGTGAACACGCTGCTGGGGTAGGCGGGGTTAGCCGACGGCGCGGAGCCTGACGGCAATGAACTGGCGGCCGGGGAGCTCCACGCGGAAGCGCCCTTCCACTGCGTCCGGCCGGGTGTCGATGCTCATGTTCCAGGTGTCGATGATGTCCACCTCGTAGCGGCGGCCGGCGGGCATGACGAAGTTCCGGTACGTGGGCTGGTTGAAACCGAAATAGCTGATTTCGTACTCGTGCCGGATGCCGGCGGTGGGGACGTCCCAGGCGCTGGGCAGCGGCTCGAGGAATCCGCCCGGGGTTTCCTCGAGGATGCGGCGCAGGAAGGCGATCCGCTCCGGGCTGCTGCCATGGAATTCGCCGCCCTTGGCCCACCAGAGGATGTCCTGGGAATGCATGTAGGTTTCGCCGTGGCCCACGTAGCCGCCCCGGACGGCCCCTTCCCAGAACCGCCGGGTCATTTCCTCGCCGGTGATGTTTCCCCAGCCCTGGTCGATATTGCCCTCGTACGCGCACTCGTCGATGACCACCGGTTTGCCCCAGCGCTCCCGCCATTCCCCGGTGAATTCGGCCGTCTTGTGGACGTCCTGGCGCTGGATGCTGCTGTGCGTAACCCACGGCCGGGAGTAGTCGTAGAACGCATGGCAATTGTGGATGGACAGCAGGTGCCCGCTCGGGTCATTGGCCTGGACAATGCCCGCGAAGCGCTCCCAGTCCTCGGTGGTCTTGCGGAACAGGAGATCGTACTCGTTGGCCAGGGACCACCAGATGTTCCGGTGCGAAGCCAACCGGGCCACGACGTACTTCAGGTAGCGGTCATCCTGGCCCGGACTCATGGTGGAGAAGCCCCAGCGGTCGTAGGCGTGGAACAGGATCAGGTCCGCCTCGATCCCCAGTTCGTCCAGCTGCCCGATCCTGCGTTCCAGGTGCCGGTAGAACTCCGGGTTGGGCCGGTCATAGTCGAATCCGGCAGCGAGGGATCCTTCAAAGGGGTAGAACTCCGGCTCGTTCTCGTTGAACAGGTAGGACTTCGGGAAAACGCACATGCGCATCTTGTTGAACGGACCGGCCGCCAATGTGTCCAGGGTCTGCTTCTCCAGCGCATCGCCCTGATGGGTCCAGGCGTAGGAGGTAGTGCCGATGGGCAGGTACGGGCTGCCGTTCTCATAGGCGAAGTGGAAGGTTTCGGCCACCCGGACCACGCCCTTCGCCCCGGCAACCGGCTCGCGGGCCGTGAACGCGCCGGTAACGCCGTCCAGCGAGCGCGCGTTGCTGGTGGTGGTGAACGTCCACTCCCCCGGGCCCGGAACCAGGAGCCGGACCTTGTAGCTCCCGTCGCCGTCGTAGAAACCGGGCACACTGAGCGTGTCACCGGACGGCGCGGTGAACACGGCCCGGAGTTCGACGTCGGTGAATGGGTTGCCGTGCGAGGGCCCGGCGAGGGTGAGCTCGAAGCGCTCAAGGGCGGCCGCCGTCGTCGGGTACTCCGCCGCTGCGCTGCCGCGCACCACCGAGCCCGGCTCATAGTCCCCCGCCGGCGCGGGAAGATCGGCCGCCGCCTCAGCGGCCCGCTGGGTAACAAGATCCTCGGGTTCCAACTCGCCGAGGAGGCGCAGGATTTCCGCGGTTTCCCCGGGCTTCCCCTGCAGAGCGCCCTCGGTTCCCAGGATGGTGCCCACCTCGTGGAAGTAGAGCGTGTGCAGCGCCGGGCTGTTCACAAGCGTGGGGACGCGTTCGCTCAGGATGCGGTTGCCTTTCGCGTGCCGCATCACGAAGTACAGGGGGCTTTCAGCGGTGAAAGTGGTCATCTTTGCCTTCTCGGTTCAGTGTTCTCAGGTCAGTGTTCTCGTGGAGCAAGGGACGGGACAGCAGCGCGTGTGCCGCTCAGTGCAGACAATGCGGAGCCGATGTCTTCCTTGATGGGCGCTGGAGTGAAGATCAGCCCCTGGTTCAGGGAGGTCTGGCGGTACCACACGGTGTCCTTGCGGAATTGGGCGGCCGCGGCGGGATCGTGCGCGTCGATGGCCTGCCAGACTGCCGCATATGCCTCGGGATCGTCCATGATGGCGGACAGCGGCGAGTCCAAGGACACCGCACCGTGCGCCGCGGCAGGAGCGGCGTCGGGCACGTCCCAGGCGTACCGGCCGGATCCCACTTCGAACTCCTCGGATCCGTCCGGCAAGGAAACGACGGCGGTGGTCCCCGGAGGCACGACGGCTTCCACGAGGATCCGCTCGCCGGAACGCTTCCAGGCCACGCTGGCCAGGCCGTACGGCGTCTCGTGTGAGGTGCCGGCATGCTGCAGGCTGCGGAGCGGACGCGGAGCGATGTGCTGTTTCCGGTGACCCGGCGCAGCAGGAGCCAGGCCGGCAACGGTCCGGTGCATCCAGTCGGCAATGGCGCCGAGCGCGTAGTGGTTGAAGGAGGTCATTTCGCCGGGGTTGACCGTGCCGTCCTCCAGGATGGAGTCCCAGCGTTCCCAGATGGTGGTGGCGCCCTGCGTGACCGGGTAAAGCCAGGAGGGGCATTCGGTCTGGGTGAGCAAGCGCTCGGCAGCCTCCATGTGCCCGGTGACCGTCAGGGCGTCCGCGATGAGGGGCGTGCCGACGAAACCGGTGGCGATCCTGTAGCCGCCCAGCCGAACGAGTTCGGCGAGCCGGTCACCAAGTGCCTGGCGTTGGACGGGATCCGTGCTGATCCCGAACATGAGAGCCAGCGAGTAGGCCGTTTGCGCATCCGAAACCATGCGGCCGGAGGGAGTGACGTATTCGGAGAGGAACGCGCTGCGCACGTCTTCGGCGAGGGCCGAGTATTTGCCGTGGTCGTCGTCGGCGCCCAGCACGGCCCCGGCCTTGGCCGTGAGGTCGAGGGAACGGAAAAGGTAGGCGCTGGCCACGATGTCGCCGTGGGTGCGGGCGGCGCCGGGCTTGTCCGGCGGTGCTGCCGGGTCCAGCCAGTCGCCCAGCTGCATTTGGCCCTGCCACAACCCGGAGCTGTCCCGGACGCGGAGCAACGCATCAGCCCAATCGCACATGCTTCGGTACTGCCGGCCCAGCAGTCCGAGGTCGCCGAAGCGTTCATAGAGCACCCACGGAACCACCGTGGCGGCGTCACCCCAGGCGGCCACGGGCGATTCCAGCATGCCGAGCACCGCCGGGACGACAATGGGCACCACGCCATTACGGTGGCTCTGTTCGATGGCGAGATCCTGCAGCCAGGAGCTGAGGAACCCCAAGGAGTCGTAGAGGTAGCTGGCCGTCGGGCTGAAGACCTGGATGTCTCCGGTCCAGCCAAGGCGCTCGTCCCGCTGCGGGCAGTCGGTGGGCAGCGCCAGGAAGTTGCCGCGCATTCCCCACAGGGCGTTCTCGTGCAGGCGGTTCAACATCGGGTCCGAGCACTCGAACCATCCGGTGCGGCGCATGTCGTTGTGGATGACGACGGCGGTGATCGCCGCCGGGTCCAGCTCGCCTGGCCAGTTGTCTACTTGTGCATAGCGGAACCCGTGGAACGTGAAGCGAGGCTCCCATTCCTCCTCCCCGGAATCCTCCCCGCCGCCGGCGAGCGTGTAGCTGTCCGTAGCGGCAGCCAGGCGAAGCGGACGGAGGGACAGTTCACCATCCTCCAGGACCTCAGCATGGCGGAGTGTGATCCGGCGTCCCGCGTCGCCGCTTACCCGGATCCGGAGGCGGCCCACCAGATTCTGGCCGAAGTCCAGGACGGTGGCGCCGGATGGCGTGGTCAGGACTTCCCTGACAGGCAGTTCTTCGATCCGACGGACCGGAGGCGCCACGGCGGGAGTTGCCTCCGCCCACGGCTTGGAGCCCGCCGTCCTTGAATCCGCAGCTCGGGAGTCCAAGCAAGCCGGAAGCCAGCGCGAATCGTCGAAATCCGGCAATGACCAGCCGGCCTCGATACGCCGCGCATCGAAAGATTCCCCCGCGTAGATGCCGCTGGAAACGAGTGGGCCCGCCGTGGTGCCCCGCCACTCCGGGCCGCTGGCCACGGTTTGCCGCGTGCCGTCGGCGTATTCGAGATGCAGTTCCACTTTGACGGCCGGCTGCTCGCCGTAGAACGGTGTGGCAAAGCCGTGGAAGCCGTATTTTTCGGTGTACCAGCCTCCCGCGAGCCACACACCAATGGCGTTGGCCCCCTGTTTGAGGAGCGCGGTGACGTCGGTGGTTTCGTGGTTGAGTCGGTCGGCGTAAGCCGTCCAGCCCGGTTTCAGAACCTGGTCATCCACTTCCGAGCCGTTGATTTCGGCCTGGTAGACACCGTGCGCGGTGGCGAAGAGGGTGGCTTTGGCCAAGCCCGGGCCCACCGTGAATTCGTGCCGCAATTGGCCGGGCTGCCCGAGCGGAATCTCCGCCCGGGAAAGGACGGGCAGGCCGATCGCTTCGGCCTGCCACGGCCCTTCAAGGTAGCCACCCGCCAAAGCCAAGGGTGCGCTCCAAGCCGTGGTGCCGCCGTCGTTCCCCGAGACGCGCACCTCGACTGCCACCTGCTCCCCGGCGTCGATGGCCTCAAAAGGCCACTCCACCAGCACCGAGTCAGGGCCTTCGTGCACTGCCGACTCGACAGCCCCCGCACGGGTCAGCCGCAGTTCGGCACGGGTCTGCTGCCAATCGGTGCTCTCCGTGGCGACGACCCAGCTGAGCCGCGGCCGCGGATTGGCCACGAAGGCGGTATCGGTCCGGTACTCAGCGCTGAACCGGCTGACAGAAGCCTGGCGGAGACCTGCTGGCTGCGGTGCCAGGGATGTTGATGTCACGGAGGGGCCTTTCGGAAGCGGTGGGTGGATAGGCGCCGGAGTTCCTACTGTGGTTCGCGGCCTTCGCTACGGAACCAGTCGAACGTGACCGTGCCGAGGCTCGCGAAGACGCCGGAAACGCGTCCCGTGAAGGAGGCTGCGGTTTCCGCCGAGAGGTAGCGGCCGTCCAGTTCGGCCAAGGTGAGCAGTTCGCCGTCGACGACTGCCTGGAGGGCGATGGTGTCCGAGCTCAGGTGCCCGAATCCCGCGCCCGAATCCGGCTGTCGGGTTGCGATGCGAAGTTCCAGTGGCCCGGCGGGAACCTGTCGCGTCCAGCTTTGTTCGATCGAGGAGATCCGGGCCCGCGCCGTCAGGGTGGTTCCGCTCAGTTCGATCGAATAGTGGTGTGCCTCGTCGTAGCGGACGGCGAGGCCGCCGGCATTCCTTCCCCCGTCAAGCGGGTCCAGGTCTTCGGACGATCCGGTGCCCACCAGCGCGGAGATGGTCTCCACCTGGTACCGCTGGCGGCGGCCCAGGAAGGAAGGCCGTGGATCGTCCAGGCTGGCGCCGTCGCTGACCAGGGTGAGGCGCCCGGGGTTCTTCTCGGTGGAGGCGAACGTGCCGGGGAATCGCCGCACGGCGATCCAGCCGCCGTCGAGCTCGGTTTCCGCAAAGTTGTCCTCGAACTCGCCGCCGCCCGGGCGGGGGTTGAGGATGACGGGTTCGACGACGGGCCAGCCGTCCTCCCACGTGACCGGGGTGATGAAGGTTTCCCGGCCCAGGGCGGAGAAGGCCCGGGTCATGCCCTTGGGTCGCATGCCCAAGAGCACCATGGCCCAGCCGCCGTCGGGCGTCTGCACGAGGTCGCCGTGGCCGGTGTTCTGGATGGGACGCTCGGTGCTGCGGGCACTCAAGATGGGGTTGGCCGGGTTGCCCTCGAAAGGACCGGCCGGCGAGGTTCCGCGGGCAATGCTGACGCTGTGTCCGCGCTCGGTCCCGCCTTCGGCGATCATGAGGTACCAGTAGTCGCCATGCCGGTAAAGGTGGGGCGCTTCCGGGAACATCAGTCCGGTCCCGGACCACACGCTACGGGGCACCTCAAGGGCCTTGCCGGTTTCCAGATCCACGCGGACTTGGAGGATGCCGCCGTGCTCGCCGATGTTCCCGGTGACGGTGTCGAGTCCCGAGTACGTCATGTAGGCGGTGCCGTCCTCGTCCCAGGCAAGGTCCTGGTCGATGCCGATGGCGCCCTCAATGGCGAGTCCGTCGCTCCATGGCCCGGCAGGGTCCTCTGCCGTGAACACCAGGGTCCCGCGTGCCATGGCGTCGGTGACAGCGACGTAGAAGAGGCCGTCGTGGAAACGGATGGTGGGTGCCCACGCGCCGCCAAGGGTGGGCACGTCCCTTGAATCGAGCTGCCCTTCCCGGTCCACCACGTGGCCGATCCGGTCCCAGTTGACCAGGTCGGTGCTGTGGTAGACCGGAATGCCGGGGAGGTATTCGAACGTGGATGTCGCGAGGTAGTAGTCCTCGCCGACCTTGACGATGCTGGGATCGGGGTTGAAGCCGGGAATCAGTGGGTTGGGGAAGTTCATGCAGCGCCTCCAAGTGTGAGAACGGTTTCGAGCGGCAGTTCGGTGACTGAGGTGCCGATGCGCAGGCGGTAGTCACCGGGTTCGTAGGTCCAGCCGTTGTCCCAGTAGGCCAGCAGCCGGGTGGGCACATTGATCACCGCGGTGCGTGTTTCGCCGGGTTCGGCCCATACGGGGGCGGAGGCGACGAGCCAGCGCACGGGACGGTCCACGGCGGAGCCGGGCTGTTCGGCGTAGACCTGCACCACTTGCTTGCCGGGGCGGGTGCCGGTGTTGGTGAGGGCCACCGTGAGGGGCACGACGGCGCCGGGCACCGCCGCTGCGGGGGCTTCGGCTGTGTCGAGGGTCCAACGGGTGTAGCCGAGTCCGTGCCCGAATTCGTAGGCCGGAGCGGCTCCTGCCTTCAGCCAGGCCCGGTAGCCGATGTGGATCCCCTCGGTGTAGGCCAGTTCCCCGTTCGCGTCCGGGGTGGTGTTCAGGACCGGCACGTCCTCCTGGGTCGCGGGCCAGGTGGTCGGGAGCCGGCCGCCGGGCTCGGCCGCGCCGGTGAGGACGTCGGCGAGGGCGGTGCCGAATTCCTGCCCGCCGAAGTACCCGATGAGGATCGCGGCCACCTCGTCCCGCCAGGGCAGCAGCACCGGGGACCCGGAGTTCACCACCACCACGGTGCGCGGGTTGGCCGCGGCGACGGCGCGGACCAGGCGGTCCTGCAGGCCCGGAAGCTCCAGGGTGGTGCGGTCGTAGCCTTCGGATTCGACGCGCGAGTTCGTGCCGACCACGACGACGGCGACCTCGGCCGCCCGGGCCGCGGCGACGGCGTCGTTGATGAGTGCCTCGGGGTCGGTGTTGTCCGCTTCGAGCCCGATGGTCACAGCCAGGGCATTGCCCAGGGCGCCGATGCGCCCGGCGAGGTCCAGTTCCACCGTCACTTCCAGCGGAACACCCGCCGTGGCCTCGACCGGGACGGAAGCGGAGGGCGGGGCCAGGAACGCCGCACCCAGGTCCGTCCCCGTGGCCTCGATGGACGCCTCATGCGCCAGGACCCCGTCCACGAAGATCCGCCCGTGCCCCACGGTGGAAAAGCCCAGCCGGATGGTGCCGGTCTCCTCGGGCGTGTAGTGGGTATGGAACTGGACCATGGAAGACTCCGCGATCGGGGCATCCCCGCCGAACCAAACCAGCGCGGTGGAGCGGCGGTCCTCCGCGAACAGCTCCTTGCCCGTGGAGGCAAAGAAGCGCACCCGCAGCCCCGGTTCGCCCGTGACAGGGTTCCTGAGCTGTTCCAGGGGCAGTTCGGCGATGCCTTCCTGCACCACCGCGCCCACGGTGTAGCTGACGTTCTCCGGCCTGAACGCCGCACGGATCCCGTCCAGCGGGGTGACGATCCTTTCCGGGACCACGGTCGCGGACCCGCCGCCCTGGGTCCTGGCATGGCGGGCATTGTGCCCGATCACCGCGACGCCGGTCACGGAGGCGGGAGCCAGCGGCAGCACGCCGTCGTTCTTCACCATCACGGTCCCGGCCACGGACGCCTCCCGGGCGAACGCGACCGGGTCCTCCCGCTCCGCCGGCTCCGCTGCCACGGGTTCGAAACCCTCCAGGGCGCCCACCCGGGCGGCGAGCTGCAGGATCCGCAACACCTTCCGGTCAACCGCGGCCTCCGGAACCGTGCCGCACTTCACCGCCAGCACCAGCGCCGAACCCCACGGACCCTCCGGACCCGGCATCACGAGGTCCTGGGAGTGCTTCGCGCTGTCCACGCTGCGCACCGCGGTCCAGTCGCTGATCACCACGCCGTCGAAACCCCACTCCGTGTTCAGCGGGGCTTCCAGCAGCTCGTTCTCCGTGGCCGTGGCACCGTTGACCGAGTTGTACGCGCTCATCACCAGCCACGCCTTCGAGTCCACAATGGCCTTCTCGAACGCCAGCAGGTACAGCTCCCGCAAGGGCCGCTCCGCCACCTTCACATCCACGGTGAACCGGTCCGTCTCCGCATCATTGGCCACGTAATGCTTGGGGGTCGCACCGACGCCGTTGCGCTGCACCCCGGCCACATACGCCGCCGCGAGCTCAGCGGTCAGGACCGGGTCCTCGCTGAACGCCTCGAAATGCCGGCCGCCCAGCGGGGAACGGTGCAGGTTGATCGTCGGGCCCAGCACCACGTCGACGCCCTTCCGGCGGGCCTCGACCGCCGAGGCAGCCCCCAAACGGTCCGCCATCGCAGGATCCCAGGACGAGCTGATCGCCGTCGCGGACGGGAAATTCATCGACGGCTGCCGCTCATCCCACACCTCGCCACGCACACCGGTCGGCCCGTCCGAGAACAACATCCGCCGCAGCCCGATCTTCTCCACAGGCCACGTGGTCCAGAAATCCCGGCCCGTCAGCAACCGCACCTTCTCCTCCAGGCTCAGCCGGGCCAGCAGGGACTCGAGGCGTTGGTCGATGGTCTGGTCGGTGAGGAGTTCCATGGTGGCTTTCTTGTCTGTCTTGGGGGATGAAGTGTCGATGCTCATGCGGTGGCACCCGTGGTGACTGCGGCTACTGAGCGCTGGGCGGCAATGATGTCCCGGTACCAGTACGCGCTCCACTTGGGGATGCGGGCCTGGGTGCCGTAGTCCACGTAGACCAGCCCGAAGCGCTTGTCGTAGCCTTCGGCCCATTCGAAGTTGTCCATGAACGACCACGCGAAGTAGCCGCGGACGTCCACGCCGTCGGCGATCGCCTCGCCTACCGCGGAAATGTAGCCGCGCAGGTAGTCGATGCGTTCGGGGTCGCGGACCTCGCCGTTCGGATCCACGTAGTCGTGGAACGTGGCGCCGTTTTCCGTGACGTACAGAGGAAGGGAGGTGTATTCGGCGGCGACCCGCTTGAGTACCGCTTTGAGTGCCACGGGCGTATTGGACCAACCGAACGACGACGGTGCCGGCAGCACGTGCGTCCAGCTTGCCCCTCCCGGGGCTGCTTCGTCCGCGGAAACCAGCATGTTGGTGTAGTGGTTGATTCCGGCAAAGTCCCCGGGTGCCGAGATGATGGCCAGGTCCCCGGGCTGGACGAGGTCTTCGGCCGAGGCATCCTCGCCGGTGGCGGTCAGCCCGTACTGGCCGTAGGCCGCGATGGTGGACTCGGCGTAGCTGCCCCGGTAGACGGGGTCCAGGAAGATCCGGTTGCTGACGGCGTCCCAGTATTCCGTGGCCTTGCGATCGGCTTCGGAATTGCTCGCCGGGTTGAGGTTGCCGATAATATTGGTGATGCCCACCTTGGCCTCAGGGCGGCGGGCACGGAATTCGGCCAGCGCCAAGCCATGGGCCAGGAGCAAATGATGGGCTGCGCGCACGGCGAGGCGGTCGTCCTTGATGCCTGGGGCCTGCATTCCCCAGGAGTGGCCAAGGAAGGCCGCGCACATCGGCTCGTTGATGGTGATCCAGTACTCGGCAAGGTCACCCAACGCCTCGGCCACGAGCCCTGCGTACTCCCCGAAACGGTGGGCAGTACGCCGGGCCGGCCAACCGCCGTCGTCCTGCAGTGTTTGCGGGAGGTCCCAGTGGTAGAGCGTCACGTACGGGGTGATGCCGCGGGCTGCGCAGCCTGCCAGCAGGTCACGGTAGAAGCGCACGCCTTCGGGGTTGAGCGGGCCGACGCCGGTGGGCTGCAGCCGGGACCAGGACAAGGACAGCCGGTAAGAGGGGATGCCCAGTTCTGCCATGAGGTCAAGGTCCTGTTCCCAGCGGTGGAAATGGTCGCAGGCGATGTCCCCGTTGTCACCGTGGATGGTGGTGCCCGGCTGGTGGGAGAACGTGTCCCAGATGCTCTGGCCGCGTCCGCCCTCGTTGACGGCACCTTCGATTTGGTACGCGGCGGTGGCCACGCCCCAGGCGAAGTCGGCAGGAAACGTTGCGGCCGGGGAGAGTGCCGGGCTCGCGGACAGTGGCGGCTGAGTCATGGGCTCGCCTTTCGTGGGTCTGTGTTTGTTCTGAAGGTGGGGCTGGCAGCGGGTCAGGCCACGCCGGCCTGGACGTTCTGCTGGTGCTGGATGTCCAGCAAGCGCAGGCGGTCGGCGCGGCGCTGGGCTTGCCGGTCCGGATCGGGGACCGGGGCGGCCATGAAGAGCCTCTGGGTGTAGGGATGCTCCGGTTCTCCGGTAACTTGCCCGCCGTCGCCCCATTCGACGATTTCGCCGTGATACATCACGGCGACGCGGTGGCTGAGGTGGCGGACCACCGCGAGGTCGTGGGAGACAAAGAGGTAGGCGACGCCGGTGCGTTCCTGGATCTCGATGAAAAGGTCCAGCACCGTGGCTTGGGTGGAGAGGTCCAGGGCCGAGACGGGTTCGTCGCACACAATCAGCTTCGGATCCAGTGCCAGGGCCCGGGCGATGGCGATGCGTTGGCGCTGCCCGCCGGAGAACTCGCGCGGCAGCCGGTGGGCGGCGCCGTGCGGCAACCGGACCTGGTCCAGCAGCTCGGCGACCCGCTTGTTGGCGGCCTGGCGTTCCACTTTCCGGACCGTGAGCGGCTCGGTGAGGATCTGCTCGATGGTCATGGACGGGTTGAGCGAGGTGTACGGATCCTGGAACACCACCTGGATCTCGTGGCTGAGCTCCTTGCGCTGGGCGCGCGTGGCTTGGGAGATTTCCTGGCCGCGGTACTTGATGCTTCCCCCGGTGACCGGGGCGAGCCCCAGCACGGCGCGGCCCAGCGTGGTCTTGCCGGATCCCGACTCCCCCACCAGGCCCACCGTCTCCCCGGGGCGGATGTCGAGGGAAACGCCCTTGAGGGCCTTGAACGGTTCCTTCCGGAAGCCCTTGAGGGGATATTCGACGACGACGTCCCGGACGTCGAGCAGTGTTTCGGTCATGGCTTCACTCCTGTCAGGCTGGTGAGGGATCCGTCGGTGCTTGCACCGTTTGTGCGGGGACCAGCGGCGCCCAGCGGGCCGCGCGGTGCCGCATCCTCGAGGATCGCTTCCAACAGTTGCCGGGTGTACGGGTGGCGGGCGTCCTTGAAGATGGTCCGGACGGGCCCGGTTTCCACGACACGGCCTGTCTGCATCACGGTCACGCGGTCGCACAGATCGGCGACGACACCGAAGTTGTGGGTCACCAGGATGACGCCCATTTTCAGCTCGTCCTGGAGTTCGCGCAGCAGGTCAAGCACTTCGGCCTGCACCGTGACGTCCAATGCAGTGGTGGGCTCGTCCGCGATAAGCAAGTCCGGCTCACAGGAGACCGCGCCGGCGATCAGCACCCGCTGCGCCATGCCTCCGGAGATTTCATGCGGATAGGCGTTGAAGGTCCGTTCGGGGTGGGGAATCCCCACTTTGGCCAGCAGGGCCAGTGCACGCTTCCGGGCTTCCGCCTTGGAGATGCCGAGGCATACCCGCATGGGCTCCATGAGCTGGCTGCCGATCGTGAAGGCGGCGTCCAGGTTGCTCATGGGTTCCTGCGGGATATAGGCGATACGCTGGCCGCGGACCTTCGTCATTTCCTTTTCCGAGAGGCGGGCCAGGTCCGTGCCGTCGAAGATGATGGAGCCGCCGGTGACGCGTCCGCCCTGCGGCAGGAGCCGGAGGATAGAGAAGGCGGTCTGGGTCTTGCCCGAGCCGGACTCGCCCACCAGCCCGTGAACCTCGCCCCGGCGGACCGTGAGGCCCACATGGTTCACCACGTGGGTGGTGGAACCATCGGGCTGGTCGTAGCCGACGCCCAGGTCGGTGACCTCCAGGATGACTTCACCGGCGTTAGCAGTGCGTGCACCGGCGGGTGTTTCAGGATGCACCACGGCAGGCTCGCCGCGCTTGGCGGCAGCTTCTGCGGAATCGACGACGGCGGTCCCTTTCCGGCGGCGCTTTACCGGCCCGCGGCTGCGCTCGAGTTCGTCGCGCATCGCATTGGCCAGCAGGGTCAGCGCGATGCAGACGACGCCGAGGACGAGGCTTGGCCACAGGACAAGGGTGGGTGCCTTGTAGAGGTTGATGAAGCCGTCGTTGAGCATGCTCCCCCACGTGGGGATGTTGAGGTCGCCCAGGCCAAGGAATTCCAAGCCGGCCTGGATGGCGATGGCGATGCCAAGGACCATGGCGGACTGGATGATGACGGGCGCGCGCACCACGGTGAGGATGTGGCGGCCGATGATCCGGAAATCACTGAGCCCGGAGACCCGTGCCGCGTCGACGTACAGTTCGTTGCGCACCGCCGTCACGCAGGCGTACACCAAGCGGAAGTAGGCCGGGGAAAGCAGGACGCCGAAGATCATCATGGACAACCACATCGATGGCCCCACGACGGCCCGCGCGGCCAGCAGAATGACGATGCCGGGCATTGCCATGAGCAGGCCGGTGAGCCATGAGGATACCGAATCGAACCAGCCGCCGTAGTACCCGGCCACCAGGCCGCCCGTGACGCCGATCGCGACGGCGACAACCAGCGCCAACAGCGCCCCGGCCAAGCTGAACTGTCCAGCGAAGAGCAGACGACTGAAGACGTCACGGCCGGCACTGTCCGCACCCAGCACGTGGTCAGGGCCGGACTTGGCCAGGACCGCCTGCAGGCTGGCCAGCCCTGGGTCGTGCGTTGCGAGCACAGGTGCCAGCACCGCGGCCAAAGCCACGATCGCGAGGACCAGCATGGATACGGCGCCGGTGGGGTTCGTGAGGAGCTTGCGGAACAAGGAGACTTTGGCTGCCTGGGTGGGCAGTGCGATGGAAGTGTCGATCATGACAGCCGAACTTTCGGGTTGAGCCAGCCTTGGGCGAGGTCGATGATGAGGTTCACGATCACCACGATGGCGGCGGTGGCGACGACGACGCCCATCACCACCGGGATGTCCCCCTGGCTGGTGGCGGCAACGGCGATCTGCCCGAGGCCGGGCAGCGCGAAAATCTGTTCAACGATCACGGCACCGCCGAGCAGGCCGATGAACTGGACCGCGAGGACTGCCAGGGCAGGACCGCCGGCGTTGCGCAGTACATGCCTGTACACCACCCGGTTGAAGGAGAGGCCGCGGGCCCGGAGCGTGCGGACATAGTCTTGGCGGAGGGCATCGATCAGGGATCCCCGGACCTGCTGGACCACCGAGGCGATGCAGCCGATCGAAAGGGCGATGATCGGCAAGGTGACCGTGGCTGCCCAACCGCCGAACGACGTCGTAATCGGTACATAGCCGGTGGCCTTGAACCACTTGAGGTTCAAAGCGAACAGGGACACGAGTCCCAAAGCGATGAGGAAGCCGGGAATCGCGAATCCCAGGACGCCCACGAACTGGACCACGCGGTCCACCCAGCCCCGGCGCACTGCGGCCAGGACAGCGATGACCACGGAGATCACGGCCGCGATGATGGTGGCGCCCAACACCAGGGAGAGGGTCACCGATACCCGGCTGGTGACGCCGGTGCTGACCAGCTGGCCGTTGAACCACGAGCGTCCAAGGTCGCCGGTGACGGCGTGGGTGAGCCAATCCCAGTACTGGACCACGAGCGGGCGGTTCAGGCCCAGCTGGGAAGCCTTCAGGGTCACCTGGGCCTGGCTGGCTGTGGGGCCCACGATGCGGCGGGCGATGTCGCCGCCACCCGCGTACAGCAGCAAGTAGGCGACCGTTGTAATGACGAACAGCAGGAGGACGCCCGAAAGCAGGCGGCGCAGCACGAAACGGTACATCAAAGTTCCTTAAGGGAAGGTTCCTGGGGCCGCCGGGCCCGGACCACGGCTTGGGTCAGCACGTGGTCCGGTCCCGGCGGCTGTCCGCTAGGAGGCGGGAGAGAAGGACCAGATGAACGGGTAGGCGTTACCCGTCTGGACCTCGACCTTGGTCTTGGCGTCGGTGACGAAGCTGGACTGCGGGCGGTACCACGGAGCGAACCATGCCTGCTCCACGATGTATTTGTTCAGTTCCTTCGCGGCGGCCGTCTGCTCATCCGTAGAACCGACGTGGATCTTGTTGATCAGCTCGTCCACCTTCGGGTCCTCGTACTTGTACGGGTTCCACGGGGCACCGGGAGCGATCTTCATGTTGATCAGCTGCCAGTCGGACTGCTGCTCCAGGATCATGTAACTCACGCCATACTTCGGTGCCAGGAGGTCGGCGATGAAGTTGTTGCCCGTGTCCGTGAACTCCGCCGTGATGCCGACGTCCTTGAGCTGCTGCGTGATGAGCGCAGGGAGAGTGTTGCCCATGAGCGCCGAGGACGGCAGCTTCAGGGTCAGCCCGCTGGCGTATCCGGCCTGGGCAAGCAGTTCCTTGGCCTTGGCAGGGTTGTAGGCGTAGCGGGAGTCCAGGGACTTGTCATAGGCAGCCGACGACGGCGGGAACACCTGGGTGGTCAGCTCGCCATAGCCCTGGCCGATTGACTGCAGCATCGCCTTGGTGTCGAAGGCGTAGTTGAGTGCCTGCCGGACGCGGACGTCCTTGAGCGCGGGGTTGGTGGTTCCGGCCCGGTCAAACAGGATGAGCCCTGCCCAGTTCAGCTGGAGTGGGTTGACCTTGTACCCGGCAGCCTGGATCTCCGTGAGCGTGTTGTTGTCGGCGGTGTTGGCGGCGTTGAGCTGTCCGGACTTGATGGCGTTCAGCAGGGAGGTCTGGTCACCGTAGACGTTGAGGACAAGGTTGTCGTAGTGCACCAAACTCTTGTCCCAGTAATTCGGGTTGCGGTGGTAGCTGTAGGACGTGCCGGTCACGGTGGCGGCGGTATCCAGCACATACGGACCGGAGCCGACGGGTTTGGTGGCGATGTCGGCGTTGCCGAAGGACGCCGGGCTCTGCATGAAGGACGCGTCCTTGGACAGGTAGTTCAGGAACGCCGGGTCCGGGGCGGACAGGGTCAGTTCCAGCGTGGTTGCGTCCACGGCTTTGGCAGTCTTCAGTGCCGCCATGAACTGTGCATCCGGAGACGTTCCTGCCTTGAAGCGCTCAAGGTTCTGCTTCGCGGCGTCGGCATTGAAGGGGGTGCCATCGGTGAACTTGACGTCGTCACGCAGGGTGAGCGTCAGGACGGTCTTGTCCGCGTTGTACTTCCAGTCTTTGGCCAGCATCGGCACGAGCGAGCCATCCGGCTTCATCCGGATCAAAGTGTCGTACACGGCTTGGTAGAACGGCGACAGGTTGGCGAACTCGGACTGGTTTGCAGCGAAGGTCTTGGGCGCCAACAGCGCGCCCAGGGTCAGGGTTTGGGAGGACTGGTCCTGGGGGGCGGCGGCTCCGCCACCACCACAAGCAGTGAGCCCCAGGGCAACAGCCGCAATGACTGCGGCCATTCGCTTGGATCGGAACATCTTTGGTCCCTTTCACGATCAGTGGCGTCCACCATGGACGGCCATTGGGAAAGACCGTAACATCAAAAACCTAGTGACCACTAGGTTTTAGCCGAACTTTTTGAATCGTTATGAAATGTGACGACGCGCACAGTGGTTGACCAATTGATGGACTTATTGAAAATCGACGTTGTTAGGGTTGATCCATGAAAGAGACGGCGGGCGGCATCCAGCCCGAAACGGTGCGCCGAGGGCGCCGCGGGACTTATGCCAAGACGGAGGCCCGGAGGCAGGAAATCCTGAAGGCCGCCTTCGACGTCTTTTCATCCTCGGGATACCGCTCGGGCTCGCTGAAGGACGTGGCGGACAAAGTGGGCCTGACCCAAGCAGGGCTCCTGCACCACTTTCCCAGCAAGGAAGCCTTGCTTGAGGCAGTCTTGACCTTCCGCGACGACGAGTCCGCGATCTACACCGGGGCCTTGGATGCCAAGGGTGCGGACTTGCTGCACGCCATGGTGGATCTGACCCGGCACAACACCACCATCCCAGGCCTCGTGGCGCTGTACTGCGTACTGTCCGCGGAAGCCACTGACCCCGAGCACCCGGCCCACGAGTACTTTCTTGAACGGTACGAGCGGGTACGCGGCTTGCTGAGCGATGCTTTCTCGCACATGGCGGACGAAGGCACGTTACGGCCCGGCGTCGCGCCTGCCGCAGCGGCACGCCAGCTGACCGCGCTCATGGACGGCTTGCAGGTCCAGTGGCTTCTCGACAACGATTCCGTGGACATGCCCTCCGAAGTCGCGGCGTACCTCAACGCCGTCACGACCGAGAGCTTCTAGCCCAACTAACTCGCAGTAAGTGTCGTTATGAGCCCTCAAAACGACATCTACTGCTAGTCAGTTGGGTGGGCCGGGGGCTCAGGCGTCACAGCGCCGTCAGGCCACCGTCCACGGTAAACAGCCCGCCGGTGGCGTACGCGGAATCGTCGCTGGCGAGGAACACCATGATGCCCTCGACGTCGGCCGCGGCTCCGGGCCGGCCGAGCATCGTGGAGTTGACCAGGCCGGCACGGCTCACGGGATCGTCCGCGATGGTCTGCACGAGCGGGGTCTCGGTGTAACCGGGCACTACGGTGTTGACCCGGATTCCAGACGCGGCATAGTCAGCCGCCGCTACCCTGGCCAAGCCATGCACCCCGGCCTTGGAACTCGTATACGCGGTGAAGGTCTGCCCGCAGGCCACCACCGCGGTGGGACTGCCGGTACAAATGATCGATCCGCCACGGCCTTCCATGGCCCGGACTGCGTGCTTGAGTGTGAGGAAGGCCCCGCGCTGGTTGATGGCGACGGTTTTTTCCCAAACCGCCAAGTCCAGGTCCCCGACACGGGCGTCCTGCCCGAACAACTGCACCCCGGCATTGGCCACGACGACGTCGAGCGGTCCGTCTTGCGCCACGGCAGCGTAGGCCGCAATGACGCTGGCTTCGTCCGAGATATCCATGCGCAAAGCCTGTGCGAGGGCTGATCCCGTGACAGCGGCAGCCTTCTCGGCGGCTTCCAGGTTGATGTCGGCGAAGTACACGCGGGCGCCTTCGGCGACGAAACGCTGGGCCACGGCCAGTCCGATGCCGGAGCCTGCTCCCGTGACAAGGGCGGTCTTGCCGTCCAGCCGTTTGCTCATTGTTGTTCCTCTTTCAGTTCAGTCGACGCGGCGGACAACCGCAGTCCACGGCTCAAATTCAAGATTGGTGGTGTGGCTACCCGGGAGCCGGACGACGACGCTCAGCGCTTGGGCAGTGAGGTTGGCGGCAAACAAAACCGTCCGGCCGCCGTCGCGCACGGGATACAGCACGACGCCGGGCACCTCGCCGGCTACCTCAAGGACCTCGCACCCGCGCACGGCGGCGAGGGCGACCAGCAGCTCGCCGGCGGGCGTGAGGCCGCCGGGTCCGCGAATCCCGCGCGGTCCCGTTGCCTCGAAATAGCTGACGGATTCGACGCCGGGAACGCTGAGCGCTGCGATGCTGCCCAGCAGCCAAGCGGCCGTGAAACCCTCGGGCTGCAGGGGGTCCGTGGCCATGGCTTCGGCTGCCGCATCGTCACCCTCTGTGGCGACGGCGTTGAACCGCGCCTTCAGGGTCACCGGGCCGAGGTGCAGCGGCCGCCCCGGGCCGATCCGGAGGGCATTGAGCGCGACAAGACGCTGCATCGGCAGGGTCTCCACGACGTGTGGCACTTCGGTGGCGTGCATTTGCGGCGTGATGCTGAAGGACACGGCGTCGGCGTCCGGGGGGAGGCGATCCGCGCTGCGGTTCAGCTCGGTGAAGTGCGACCGCGCTCCGGCAAGCAGTGCACCGCTAAATTCGCGCCGCCGAGCCTCATCCCTGAGTTCAGCCCAGAGCTCCGGCTCCGTGACGTGGCTGGAAGCGTCGAACACCGCGAGCCGCAGCACCTTGTCCAAGGGCAGGAGCTCGAGGAGTTCCCCGATGCGCTGCGGCGAATCGACGGAGAGCCGCACATCCAGCGGAACGTTCAGGTCCGTTGCCTCATCCGCGGCCCCACGGACCGTGCGCTCATTGTCCGGTCCGGGTGCCAGCTCCAGAAGCAGGGCGTCCAGGCCGGGGATGGGCTCGGAACGGGTTCTGGGTGCTGTGGCCGAGGTGGCCGAAAGCGAAAGCGCCGGCACCCGGGCCGTGCCGCCGTCGAGCACCGTGAAGACGCCTTTCGAGGCCGGCCGCGGAACCGCCGTCGCGGACCCGGGAGTCACCGTCAGGAGCACCGACTGGTGGACGCGATCGCCGGCGGAAACTTCCACCGGAAACGGCTTGGACAGCGGCGTGCTGTACGTCTTGAAGGAAGCGTCTGTCCAGTTCCGTTGGTCTTCGGTCTCGAAGACGTCGCCGTGGAAGTCGAGCCTGAACCGGGTTCCGTCGCGCTCCCACTCCATGGAAGAAAGGTCCATGAAGGGCTGGTGCGGACTGATGTCCACGGGGAAGAACGACGGCGTGCTGGCGCCACCGGGACTGCCGATGGTCACCGCGCGGCCGGCGTCGTCGGGGCGGTGCAGCACCACGAGTCCGATCCGGTTGCTGCGGAAGGCAGCGGGAGCGACGCCGTCGAACGTCACTTTGACGCTGTTCTTCGTGAAGTGGATGGCGAGCTCGCCGGTGTAGCTGGAGCCGAAACCGGCGAAGTCGATGTCGAGCAGGAGGGTGACACCGCCGTCGCGGGAGTGTTGCGCGACCCTGCTGACCGTGGGCACGAGGGTGCGCCAGTCGTGGTCGCGGACCACTGCGCGAATGGCCCGCAGTACTGGCATGCCGTTGAACGTGATGTCCGAGAGTTCATCGTTGCGAAGCTCGGCTCGCCAAGCTGCTGCTTCCACCGTTTCCGATGGGGCGAATAGCCTGGCGTGGTTTTCGTCGTTGAGCACAGCGGGCCTTTGCAGCGAGGACGGAAGTAGGCGTAATTGGAATCAATTGTGATGCGCGCCATGCGATGAGTCAACCGGTTGACCAATATTTGAGAACTCACGCGCTGCGGTTCGCGTCGCGGTAGGTCACTTGGAGCAACGCCACGCAACCCGGCGAAAGGCTTCGAAACCATTATTGGTTCGCGCGCCGCGGCCTGCCTAACCTCGATGCACGTGGTGTACCCGAGAGGCCAGGGAGCTGCCTGCAAAGCAGCGCACGCGGGTTCGAATCCCGCCACCACGTCTCGTGTGTTGTCCTGGGGCGAAACGCCCAGGGGCCGAGCTATTGGGCGGCGTCGTAGCCCGCCAGCAGGCGGCGGGACGCTGTGCCCATGTGCGAGACCATGGCCTCTGTCACCAAGTCGGCGTCCCGGGACTCGAGCGCCTTGAAGATCGCGCGATGCTCGGCGAGCGCGGCGGCGGCATGGCCTTCATCGGTCAGTGCCCGGTCCACCCAGATTCGCAAGAGCGACCTAATGCTCTGCAGGAGTTCCTGGAGGACCTGGTTCCCGGAAGCGGACGCGATTTCCTTATGGAACGCGGCGTCGGCCTCGACGAAAACCGCGAGGTTATCCAGCCCGGCCTCCATCGAATCAAGGTTGGCTCGCATGCGCTCCAGGGCCTCGTCGGTAATGCGGGCCGCGGCCAACTGAACCGCTTGGACCTCCAATCCACTGCGCAGCTCCACGAGTTCGCGTGTGCGCGGCTCGCCGAGCATGAGTCCCCAACTGAGGGTGCGGGGCAGAAGTTCGGAGACGCCGTCGCGCAAATAGGTTCCGGACCCCGGCCGGACGATGACGATGCCGAGGATTTCCAACGCGGCCAACGCCTCGCGAACCGCCGAACGCCCGACGCCGAGCGAAGCCGCCAATTGGCGCTCGGCCGGGAGCCGGGTTCCCGCCGCTATGTCGCCGCTGGTGAAGTACGCGAGCAACCTCTCGGCGACCTCGGAGACGACGGAGCCGTGCTCCATCGGAGCAAGCGCTGCCGTCATATGGGCCGCTGCGGCGGCGGAATTCGCTGACATCTTCACAGCGTAGCAACCGGATGACCAATTTCTCCCGCACCGAATTCGTAGGTGCGGGGGTCACGTGAATCCGGCGCGCGAAAATTACGATCAGTCAACCGGTTGACCAATTTACTCTCTGGGGTTTATGGTTTTTATCACACGCTTAGCTCGGTCCTGAGGCATCGAAGTCCACGGATCGGCACTAAGAAAACCCGAGCCGCCTGGTCCACAGAAGGACAACGCGCTCCGGCAACCTCTAGGAGTCAATGTGGACACCACACAATCGGTGGTCGAAAGATCGGCCATCAAGAAAGTCGCGATCCGGCTGGTGCCGTTCGTCGCCTTGATGTTCTTCATCAATTACCTGGACCGGACGGCCATCTCGTTCGCCGGCCCGAACGGCATGAACAAGGACCTGGCGCTCTCCGCAGCGCAGTTCGGTTTCGCGTCCGGAGTTTTCTTCATCGGCTACATCCTGCTGGAGGTTCCCAGCAACCTTGCTTTGCACAAGTTCGGCGCGCGCCGCTGGCTGGCCCGAATCATGGTCAGCTGGGGCATTGTGTCCCTCGTGTTCACCTGGGTGGGCAACGTGGACCAGCTCTACGTCCTGCGCTTCATTCTGGGTGTGGCGGAAGCCGGATTCTTCCCCGGCGCCATCCTCTTCCTGAGCCTCTGGGTCCCCGCAAAACACCGAAGCAAGATCCTCGCCCTCTTCTACTTGGCACAGCCGTTGACCACGGTGATCGGCGCTCCACTGGCCGGCGCGTTGATCCAGCAGCACGGCGTGTTCTTCGGCCTTGAGGGCTGGCGGTTCATGTTCTTCGGCGTCGCCATCCCGGCGATCGCCATCGGCGTCATCTCCTGGTTCTACCTGGCAGACTCCCCCGCCAAGGCCAAGTGGCTGACGTCGGAGGAAAAGACCTGGCTGACCGGTGCGCTCGAAAAGGAAAAGGCGGCGACTTCTGCCAGCAACAAGCACGTCAGCGTCCGCACCGTGTTCGGCAACGGCCGCGTTTGGATGCTTTCCCTGATCTACTTCGGCTTCATTTACGGCCTCTACGCCCTCGGGTTCTTCCTGCCGACCATCATCAAGGGCTTCGAGTCCCAGTTCGGCACGAAATTCGACGTCTTCCAGCAAGGCCTCATCACAGCCATCCCGTACTTGCCTGCCGCCGTCGCCCTGTACTTCTGGTCCAGGGACGCCACCAAGCGCGGCGTCAAGACGTGGCACATCGCGCTTCCCGCACTGACCGGCGCCGTCAGCATTCCGTTGGCGCTGTTCGCAGGGTCCCCGGCCGCGACGATCGCCGTCATCACCATCACCGCCGTGTCCATCTTCGCGGCCCTGCCGAACTTCTGGACGGTGCCCACGCAGTTCCTCACCGGGGCGGCGGCCGCAGCCGGAATCGCGCTGATCAACACCGTCGGCAACCTCGCAGGCTTCAGCGCCGGCTACATCACGGGTTGGCTCAAGGATTGGACGGGAAGCTACGTGGTGCCCATGTTCGTGGTGGGTGGCTTCATGCTCCTTTCCTCGATCCTCATGGTCGTCCTCAGCCGCCGGGGAAAAGCCATCAAGGGCGTCCCTATCGAGACTCTTGACCCTGCAGTCGCCGGCCACCACGCAGAGCCCTAACC
>NZ_JBYSXB010000022.1:0-86912 GCF_058781765.1 Arthrobacter sp. FW306-1B-G06A
TCCGTGGGGCCGGCCAGCTCGTGGCCGACCCCACGGGGCTCAGCGGTCCGACGGACGAGGACCTGTTTCTGTGCCCGGACCGGCTTCCGTGGCAGGCCACGCTCCGGCGCCGCGTTCCACGGAAGGGTCACGAGGCGTTTCTTCCGTGGTGTAGTCGCCTTCGATCCGCTCGGCGGGCAGATCCGCGACCCGCTCCGTGCCGTAGTCGCCCTCGGTGTATTGTCCGACGCGGGTCGCGTCACCGCCGTCGGCCGCTTCCATAGCGGCAGGGGCCGTCAAATCAGGGTCGACGGCGGGCAGCTCCGACGTGGCCTCAACAGGGGTGGCTGCTGAGCCGGAGTCGTCGACGTCGCCGGCGGCCACGGAACCGCGCCAAGCGCCAGTCTCGTAGCCTCGCTCCTCGATGAATTTCTTGAACTTGTCGAGGTCGGCTGAAACCCGCATATCGTCGATGCCCACCATCGAGCCGGCCTTTTCGGCAAAGCCCTCCGGCTCCCATTCGATCTCCACACTCACGCGGGTACGGTCCGCGCCAAGTGGTTCGAAGCTTACGGTGCCGGCGTTCCTTGGTCCGTCGACGCTGGCCCAGCTGACCAGGGAATCCGGGACCTGCTCAAGGATTTGGGCGTTAAAGCCGCGCTTGACGCCGCCGACGTTGGTGGAAAAATGCAGGGCTGTCTCGTCGATTTGTTCGACCGCTTCGACGCCCTTCATGAATTCCGGGAACGACTCGAACTGGGTCCATTGGTTGTAAGCCACTGAAACGGGAACTTCCACGTCGATTGTTCGGTTGACCGTAGCCATGTTCATTCTCCTTGCTAGCGCTTGTTCCTGCGGATGTAGCTGGGCTTTGGCGATCTAGCCGGCGTCGAATGTTTCGCCGTCGTCGTCTTTCGGGGACTTATCCTCGGGCAGTCCTGTCGCATCGCCCTTCGGTTCGGATGAGAAGGAAGTCCCTGCCTTGCTTCCCTCGGAGTTCGACTCATCCAGCTCGGCGTCGGCCGATGGCACCGCGGCTGATCCGTTGTGCCCGCCCTGATTCGCCTGCCGGGCCCCCTGTCCTGCTGTTTCTTGTTCCGGCGTCGGAGTTCCGTAGCCTCCGGCTGCCTCTTCCTCGGCTCCATGCTGCTCGTCCATTTCCATGCCGTCCTTCCGTATTGGTTGAACTTGTTGGTGGAAAATCATGACCCGCTACCCAGGACGGCTTCCGTCGGTGACCGGAAGCCGGCCTTGGATGCAGGCCCATGGCCCCGGACAGAAGGCCTCCGGCCCTCTGTCGACGCCCGTTCAAGCCTGTTACCACATCGAAACTAGTAGGCCGGGAGGTCACTTGTCCATGGATTCGGGAAAATTGATCAGCAAACTTACTATGTCGATCGAGAAGGCCTAGACTAGGCCGGCGTCAGGGCCTCGAACTATCGTTTCTGCCCGGCCTTCCGGCGCCGGGGAGACCAGGAAAGCAGCGGGTACAGCAGCACGAGCGCCGCGAGGGCGACAAGGATGCTGCCGCCCGCGGCGAGGCCGGCCTCAGGCCCCACGGCAACGCTGAAGATCAGTCCGGCGCACCCGGCGATCAGCAGGGACACACACGCCACGACGGCCTTGACGATCTTGTCGCCTGCAGCCACCAGCCGGTACTTGACGTGATGCTGGAAGAGCCGCCGGTGCAGGCTTACCGGAACGAGCATGAGCCCGGTGGTCATGGTCGCCAGGACAACCAGCAGGAGAAACCACCATTTTTGCATCTCTGTGAGCGTGCCGAATCGCTGCTGGAACGGCAGGGTCAGCAGGAAGCCGCCGATAATCTGCACGCCCGTCTGGAGGACGCGCATCTCCTGGAGCAGCTCATTCCAGTTTCGGTCCATCCGTTGGTCCTCGGACTCGTGCCTGGTGTCGGGAGCCGGCCCGGGGAACAGGGGATCTTCCGGTCCGCTCACGACGGCCGCGGCAGTTCGCAGCCTGCCACGGGATTCAGTCCCATGTAGTTCAAGGGACCGGCAACAATATTCAGGCTAATCGTTGCGAACTGGGAGCACTGCGCCGGGACGGCGCTGAAGTAGCCTCGCTGTCCGGCCGCTACTGCTCCTATGACGAGCCAGATCACCACGATCAGCCCGAAAATCGACCCGAATCGCATGGCCATCGACCAACCTCTCATCGATTCCGAATATCAATCAGCTTACTTATTCGGCGACTTCGACCATAGGCTGGCCGGATGGCAACCCACGTAGGGACGTCGGGGTGGAGTTACGACCACTGGGACCACGTGCTCTATCCCGCCGGCACCCCCTCCCGCAACCGGCTCGATTACTACGTGCAGCAATTCGAGACCGTCGAACTCAACGCGAGTTTCTATCGTTGGCCGCGCGATTCATCGTTCGCCAGTTGGCGACGCCGCCTACCTGAAGGGTTCGTGTTTTCGGTCAAGGCGCCCCGTGGGCTCACCCATGGCAAGCGCCTTTACGCACCCGAAGCCTGGATCGGCAGGATCACCTCGGCGTGGCATGAGCTCGGGGACAGGCGTGGGGTCCTGCTGGTCCAGTTGCCGCCGGGAATGGAGCGCGACGACGGCCGGCTGGCCTATTTCCTTGGCCTCCTCCCCGAGTGGATCAAGGTCGCCGTCGAATTCCGCCATGACAGCTGGCATGACGAGGCTGTCTACGAGTTGCTTGAAAAGCACCGGACGGCCTATTGCATCATGAGCGGGGCGGAGCTCCCGTGCGTCCTCCGAGCGACGGCGCCGTTTGTCTACATCAGGATGCATGGGCCGGATCACCACCACCTTTATGGAGGTTCATACTCCGATCAGGACCTGCGCTGGTGGACCGACCGAATTGCGGAATGGGAGACGGCGGGCAAGGAGGTTTTCGTCTATTTCAATAACGACGGCGGCGGTAACGCGGTCCGTAATGCCCGCACCCTCCGTTCCTTCCTCGGCAACCACTAGGCGTGGACTCCATGGTTGTTGGGTACGGTAGTTTCCATGGTTGAAACCAAGAAGGTCAGGATGCCAGCTTCATCCCTCATGACCGTGATCTTGGCTTTTGCGGCAAACCTTCTTGTTGCGGTCGCAAAGACTGTCGCCGCCGTGCTTACCGGCTCCGCTTCGATGATCGCTGAGTCCGCCCACTCCTGGGCGGACACGGGAAACCAGGTCTTCCTGCTGGTGGCCGAGAGGAGATCCTCGAAGAAGCGGGACGTGGCCCGTCCGATGGGCTACGGCAGGGAAGCATACGTGTGGTCGATGTTTGCCGCCTTTGGCTTGTTCACCGCAGGCGCCGTTGTTTCCGTGATGCACGGCATCCAACAGCTTTTCGCGCCGGAGCCCGCCGGTGATTTCGCGGTCGCCTATATTGTCTTGGCGGTATCGTTCGTCCTGGAAGGGGGTTCGTTCGTCCAGGCATTCCGGCAGGCCCGCAAGTCCGCACGGGAGCTCGAACGCCGGACCTTGGAGCAAGTGCTCAAGAGTTCAGATCCCACCATGCGTGCAGTCTTCGCGGAGGATAGCGCCGCGCTCATAGGCCTGCTCATTGCCTTCTTGGGAATCTTCCTGCACCAGCTCACTGGATCACCACTTCCGGATGCGCTCGGATCCATATTTGTCGGCATTCTTCTCGGTGTCATCGCCGTAGTACTAATAGATCGCAATCGTCGCTTCCTTGTCGGCCAGGGCGTCACTCCGGAACTCGAGAAGTCGATGGCGATCAGGGTCATGGAACACCGCGAAATCGAGCGCCTGACATATCTTCACCTGGAGTTTGTCGGTCCGCGCAAGTTGTACCTCGTGGCCGCAGTGGATATCACCGGCGACCTCCGGGAACACGAAGTGGCCATCGCGCTGCGCCGCGTGGAACGGGAACTCGAGGACGAGGAGACCGTCGAGGAGGCCGTCCTGACCCTCGCTACCCCCGACGAGCCCTCGCTGTCCTTCGGCGTTCGGCGTCCGTCGCCGGCCGTGGAGTAAACCAGGACCGTCAGTCCGCTTGAACCTCCGGGGAAAACAAGTACAAGCTACTCGTGTCATGGTTCACACAAAGTTGTTGACTCAAGGGACCAGCATCCGCGCGCTGTCCGAGGACGCCGATCCCGGCTGGCCAACGGCAGGGTCGGCCGATCGATAACACCGGCGTTGCGGAGGCGCAGTCAATTTTCGAGGGGAGTTCCAATGGATGGTCAACTTTGGATTTGGATCGTGGTGGCGGTCGTGATCATCGCGGTGATCGTCGCCGTCGTCGTTTATGGGCGCCGCGCGAAGAACGCCGCTAACCGCAAGCGCGCTGCGGACCTCCGCGAGAAAGCCCGTGCCGACGCCCTCGGAGCTCATGAGCGCAGCGCCGAGGCCGCTCGGGCGGCCGCAGACGCCGCGCGCGCCGAGAGCGAGGCGGAACGCTTGCACCGGGAGGCCGCGGACAAGCAGAAAGCCGCCGAGCGCGCCAACGAAGTCTCGCAGGACAGGTTGCGGCGGGCAGAAGAGTTGGACCCGGATGCCGGCAAACGCTCGGATCCGGATAGTGCGGGAAGCCGCCGGGACCGGGACGACGACGAAATCCGACGGGAACGGGACGACGACCGAGGCGACGGGGAGGGGCGCCGGGACCCGAGACCATAGGCTAACCGGTTGCGATCACGCCCCACCTGCCGTAGGTGCGGCTTGAGGTTGCTCCGCCACTTCCTGGGTGGCTGCCCAGCTCGCGAGGAGGCGCAGGGCGTCTGCAGAGGGGGAGCCAGGTTCTGCAGGGTAGATGAACAGCGAGAGGCCGGTGTCCGCCGACAATTCCATTGCCTCGAAAAGTAGGCGGAGTTCACCCACCACGGGGTGGTGGAAATGCTTGAAACCGCTGTAGTGGCGGCGCACGTTGTGCGCGGCCCAGCGAGTGCGGAATTCATCGCTTCGGGTGGAAAGCTCTCCTACAAGGTCGCTCAGCCCGCGGTCGAAGGGGTCGCGGCCGGCCTCGGTGCGGAGGATGGCAACCATATTGTTGGCGGCGAGTTCCCAATCCGGGAAGAACCGCCGGGCCCGTTCTTCATCCAGGAATATGAAGCGTGCGTAGTTGGCGGGCCGGACTGGGTTGACGTACATCTCGGAATGCAAAGCAAGG
Source organism: Arthrobacter sp. FW306-1B-G06A (assembly GCF_058781765.1). NCBI lineage: Bacteria > Bacillati > Actinomycetota > Actinomycetes > Micrococcales > Micrococcaceae > Arthrobacter > Arthrobacter sp. FW306-1B-G06A. The sequence continues at coordinate 5,100 of NZ_JBYSXB010000022.1, forward strand.
CCGAGTTTGTTGGCGGCAAGGATGTCCATGCGGGCGTTGCGGACGAATGCCGGCGCGTCAGTAATGGCGTCAAGGGCGAACTGCACACTTGGCCGGACCTGCTGTGGTGCGGATCGACGCTGCCTCTTGCTTGTTCCGGCGGTACGCGCCAGATCGAACAGGTGCGCACTCTCAGCCTCGTCGAGTTGGAGGGCCCTCGCCAGTGCCTCCAAGACGCTCTCGGACACTCCCGCAAGGTTCCCGCGTTCGAGCCGGGTGTAATACTCAACGCTCACTCCGGCGAGGGTCGCGACTTCGCCGCGACGGAGCCCTGGTACTCGCCGATTGCCGCCCGACGTCGGCAGCCCTGCCTGTTCGGGGGTGATCTTCGCTCGCCGGGACGCAAGGAAGTCGCGAGCGTCGTTGCGGTTGTCCATGCGATCAACGATAGTGACCTCGTAGCGCCCTGAGGGAGTCCCTGACAGTACCTCTATCAACGACACCTCCCGGCAGCGGTGAGGACCCCGACGTCGTCCGGGATCCGGGCGTCGTGCTAGAAAATATGGAAATCGCCCGCATCGGCGTTCGCGGACGGATAGACCACGGGTTCCCGCCCCAACTCCAGCAGGACGTCGTTGATGCTCATTTGCCCGTCGAGTTGGACGGCCGGGACGAAGGCGGTTTCGGATTCGACTTCAGCGGTCATGGATCGATCTTATGTGCGGCAGGGCCCACGGGCGCGATGAACACGCGAGCTCCAGGCTAAGTCGCCGGGCGACGTTTTGTGTTCGAGGATCACGGTTTCTGGGATGCGGCCGCGGAGGGGGAGAGATCGGCCAGCGTAAGGGGATGTGCGGGAGCCTCCGGGAAGGGGTGGCTGATGGTCACAGCCAGATCCGGACTGACGTGGACCAGGGCACCACCGGGAAGCGCTCTCCACTCGGGGTTGTCATCCATCGGCTCGGTGGCGATGAGGACGTGTCCTGCACGCGAGGCCTCCCTACTGTGGGCGCGGATCCTGGAGCTCCGCGCGTCCAGGGGAGCCGCCTCGGCCGAGCGGGCAGGAAGCCGTTCCAGAATGTGAAGCTCATGCGTGTCCGGATACCTGACTGCCCAAACGTCGCTCGCCGTCGTCAGGATGAGGTTCAAGCTGAACACCGGCAGTTCCTTGGCGATCCAGCTGATCGCTCGGATGATACCTTCGCCGACGTCGCCATCCGCTCTTCTGCTCTCCGCGGTGATCAAGGCGAAGAGGCGCTCACTGTCTGTTTGGCCCTTCACCAGATCCGCGACACCGGACTCCGCCAGCCGCTGGTCCAACCGCTCAAGATCGCCGAAGGCACCGTTGTGGGCGAACAACCTCCCGTCCTGCTCGAAAGGGTGCGTGTTGACCATGGTGTGCGCGCCGGTGCTGGCATATCGCACATGGGCCAGGAATGTCGTGCTCTTCAGGACCCGTGCTTCACGTGCAAAGGCGTGGTCCTCCCATGCGGCGAGTGGCTGCTTGGCGACATGGGCCTTGCCGTCACCGTCAAAGGTGCCTATGCCGGCGCCGTCGGGCTCGCGCCGGCTCTGGTCAGCGAGGCTGTCCGGGGCGTCCAAAAGCCAGAAAGTGGCCCGGACTGCTTGCGAACCGGCATGCAAGCCGAACAATCGGCACATGGCACGCATCCTTCCTTCAATCGTCTGGCGGCGAAGCTGCTGCTGGCTAGTGGTGGAACGCCTGGGTCTGCCCACCGGCGGGCATCGGTGCCGTGAGGCCGTCCAGGTAGGCGACTTCTTTCTTGAGATCGGCCAGGAAACTGGATGCGAGGTCGCGGGTGAATCCGTTGCGGACAACGATCCGTTGGACTGTGATCTCGCTCAATCCTTCCGGCATGGGGTAGGCGGGGACGAGCCACCCATTCATCCGCAGCCTTTCGGACAAGTGGTGAAGGTTCCACCTCTCGGTGTAGCCGTCGGTGAGTTGCCAGGCAAAGACAGGAATGTCGGATCCGTCGCTCCACAAAGTAAACGCCTCCATTGCCCCTATTTCACTGGAGAGATAGAGTGCCACGTCCCGGGAGGTTGCCTGGACGGATTTGTATCCCTCGTATCCGAGCCGGAGGAACAGGTAGTACTGAAGGAGCACCTGGGCGCCGGGGCGTGAGAAGTTCAGGGCGAAGCTCGGCATGTTCCCGCCCAGGTAACTGACATGGAAAATCAGGTCCTCCGGGAGTGCCTGCTCGTCACGCCAGATAATCCAGCCGAGGCCGGGGTAGACCAAGCCGTACTTGTGGCCGGAGGTGTTGATCGAGGCAACCCGCGGCAGGCGGAAGTCCCAGACGGTCTCCCGTTGCAGGAAAGGTGCAACCATGGCTCCGGAGGCGCCGTCGACGTGGATCGGAATATCAAGGCCCCGCTTTGCCTGGATCTCGTCCAACGCCGCCGAGATCTTCTCGACGGGTTCATAGACCCCCGTGTAGGTCACGCCCATGATCGCGACAACGCCGATGGTGTTCTCATCGACGTACTTGTCCAGCTCGTAGCCGTCCAGCATTTGGTGTTCCTGCGACACCGGAACGAAGCGGGCCTCCACGTCCCAGTAGTTGCAGAACTTCTCCCAGCACACTTGGACGGCCGAGCTGAGGACCAGGTTGGGTTTGTCCGTGGACAGGCCGGCCGCCGTCCGAGCGTGCTGCCAGCGACGCTTCAAGGCAAGGCCGCCCAGCATGCACGCTTCGGAAGAACCGATCGTTGAGGTCCCGACTGACTTGGCGGGATCGGGTGCGTTCCACAAGTCTGCGAGCATCCGCCAGCAACGGGTTTCGATCAACGCCGTCTGCGGGTACTCGTCCTTGTCGATCATGTTCTTGTCGAACGTCTCGGCGTACAGCTTCGACGCTTCCGGTTCCATCCACGTTCCAACGAATGTGGCCAGGTTCAGGCGGGAGTTGCCGTCCAACATGGCTTCGTCGTGGACAACCTGATAGGCGGTCGACGGAAGGGACTCACCGTCCGGAATGGTGAAGCGTGGAAAAATACTGGATTCTCCCGGTCGGCTGAAGACGGGGTTCAGCTCTACTGCAGTGTCGGGTTCATGGGCTGATGTTCGGTGTGACCTATTGATGGTTCGCTCCTTTGACTCGCCGCTGCGCGAGCCGCTGCGGTGGCATGGCCCGCCAAGGCCCCACGCTACCGCGTGCGTACGCCGTACCCAAGCACTTTCGGGAGCCGCCATCGTTCAGATCGTCGCAGCCTGTGGCCTTCCAGGCCATGGTGCCAAAGTGACTCCTGGTGCATAATCGCAGGGGACGGAGCTCTGTCACCCTGAGGCTAGGAGGCACCAATGTCGATGCAGGACACTCCAGAAGATCGTCGGCCGGGGGAGACGCAAAGCGTTCCGCTGCCAGGATCGGACAGGGCTCCCGCCCCGGGCCTCCGGGACATTCTCGGCCCTGTCGATCCTTCCCATCGGATCGAAGCGACAGTCATCCTGAGGCGCCAGGAAGAAATGCCCGAGGTGCCGTCCGCTGTGCTTTCGCGGGACGAACTTGCCTCCCGATACGGCGCATCGGCCGCAGACCTGGATCTTGCTGTAGGCACTTTCACCAACCTTGGTCTCGACGTCGTGGAGTCGGACGCGGCCAGCCGCAAGATTCGGCTGGCCGGAACCGTGGAGCAGATGAGCAGCATTTTCGGGACATCCCTGGACGAGCTGACCAGCCGAAGCCCGGACGGTACCGCTATCACCCACCGGCACCGCACCGGAGGCCTCCACGTCCCTGCGGCCCTCGACGGCGTCATCGTTGCCGTCCTCGGCCTTGACGACCGGCCGCAGGCCCGCGCCCAATTCCGCGCCATTCCCCTCGCTGCGGCCGCTGCGAGCTACACCCCGCCGCAGCTGGGAAGGATCTACAATTTCCCTGCGGGAACGGACGGGACGGGCCAAACCGTTGCCATCCTCGAGCTGGGTGGCGGCTACGGGCAGCAAGACCTTGACACGTACTTCCTGGGCCTTGGTATCCCCACGCCAAGCGTCACCGCAGTAGGAGTCGACGGCGGGGCGAACCAGCCGGGGCAGGATCCGTCGGGCGCCGACGGGGAAGTCCTGCTGGACATCGAGGTGGTCGGCGCCTTGGCGCCGAAGGCCAACATATTGGTCTATTTCGCCCCCAACACCGACGCCGGGTTCCTGGATGCGATTATCGCTGCCTCGCATGCAACCCCGACGCCGGCCGCGATCAGCATCAGCTGGGGCCAGAGCGAAGACGCCTGGACCGGCCAAGCCCGGACGGCTTTCGACCAGGCCATGGCCGACGCCGCGGCCCTCGGCGTGACGGTGACAGCGGCAGCCGGGGACAACGGCAGTGCCGACGGCGCAACCGACAACAAGGATCACGCCGATTTCCCGGCGTCGAGCCCTCATGTGCTGGCCTGCGGCGGAACCAGACTTCAAGCGGACACCGCAACAGGTGTCATCAGGGCGGAAACGGTCTGGAACGACGGACCCAACTCGGCTACCGGCGGAGGATTCAGCGACGTCTTTCCGGCGCCCTCCTGGCAGTCGGGGATCCCGGGGCACGCCAAGCACAAGCCTGTGCCCAAGAAGGCCGGAAGGGGCGTCCCCGATGTCAGCGGCGTTGCCGACCCGCAGACCGGCTATCAGGTGCGCGTCGACGGGAAAGACATGGTGATCGGTGGAACAAGTGCGGTGGCGCCGCTCTGGGCGGCCCTCGTCGCCCGGCTCGCCCAGGCCACCAACAGGCGCTTCGGCCTGATCCAGCCGCTGCTTTACCAAAACGGCAAGCAACCGGCGTCGGGCTTCCATGACATCATCTCAGGCTCCAATGGAAGCTACCATGCCGGGATCGGTTGGGATCCCTGCACAGGCCTGGGCAGTCCGGACGGCAGTGCCCTCCTTGCGTTGCTCCAAGCCAAGGCTTAGTGGAGCTGCCGGAGCCATTGCGGCGGTCCAAAAACCCGCCACCACATGGCTTTGACTCGGTAAACTGGTTGGTGTCCTTTACAACCTCAGGTTTCAAAGGAGGCTCCACAATGGCTGGATACTTTGAGCTGGTCGATGGACCCAACGATGGGTACAGGATTGCACTGCGCGACGGTGAAGGCCAGATCCTGGCGATGTCTACGACCTTTGCCACCAAACAATCGGCTGTCCGCGGGATATCCACACTCCGGGAGATCGCCGGAACGGCCCTCATCAAGGACAGGAGCCACGGACGGTGGACGCCGTCCCTTGAGCGTCAGGCACTCCACTTGCATCTGTTCCACCAACCCGCATGGCGGAAGCACGAAGTGAGAAGCGCAGCAGGCCGCTTGTAGCCCTGCGATAGCGCGGGTTCGCAAACCGCCCCGCACTCCAGTTCCCACAGGGCCCTCCGTTACGGATTGAACGGGCTGCAATGACGCATGCCGAAAATGCCGTCCCGCCAAGTGTCCTCAGGGGAAAACGGCACGCCTGCGCCTGCTTTGGCTGCCCCAGCCCGAGCGGATACGATGGACGATGGCTGGCTGTGGTCCCCGTACGCCACAAGCTATGAAGCCTTATCAATGAATAGGAGACACCCGTGTCAGATGCCCAGCAGATCACCCTCATCGTCGATGGCGAAGAGACCAAGGTGACGGAGGGGACCACCGGCGCGGAACTCTTCTTTGAGCGCCGCGACGTCGTTGTGGCCCGAGTCGACGGCGAACTCAAGGACCTCGACCAAGTGCTGCCCGAGGGTGCCCAGGTTGACGGCATCACCATCGACTCGCCGGACGGCCTGAACGTCCTCCGCCACTCCACCGCGCACGTGATGGCCCAGGCTGTGCAGCAGCTTCGTCCGGACGCCAAGCTCGGAATCGGTCCCTACATCACAGACGGCTTCTACTTCGATTTCGATGTCGCCGAGCCCTTCACTCCTGAAGACCTGCGGCAGCTTGAGAAGATGATGCAGAAGATCATCAACCAGAACCAGAAGTTCGTGCGCCGCGTCGTCACCGAGGACGAAGCCCGCGAGGCCATGAAGGGCGAGCCTTACAAGCTTGAACTGCTGGGCAAGAAGAACGACGCCGCCGACGCCGGAGAGGGCGTCAACGTCGAGGTGGGCGCAGGGGACATCACCATCTACGACAATGTGGATCGCAAGAGCGGCGACAGCGTCTGGTGCGATCTCTGCCGAGGCCCGCACCTGCCCAACACCAAACTGATCTCCAACGCTTTCGCCCTGACCCGCTCCTCGGCGGCGTACTGGCTGGGCAGCCAGAACAACCAGCAGTTGCAGCGTATCTACGGCACCGCTTGGCCCACCAAGGATGCGCTGAAGGCGTACCAGGAGCGCATCGCCGAGGCCGAGCGCCGAGATCACCGCAAGCTCGGCGCGGAACTTGACCTGTTTTCCTTCCCGGATGAGCTGGGCTCCGGACTGCCGGTGTTCCACCCGAAGGGCGGGATCATCCGCAAGGCGATGGAGGACTATTCGCGCCAGCGCCACGTGGACGCCGGATACGAGTTCGTCTACACCCCGCATATCACCAAGGGACACCTCTACGAGGTCTCCGGCCACCTTGACTGGTACAGGGAAGGCATGTTCCCGGCGATGCACATCGACGCGGAACTGAACGACGACGGCACCGTGCGCAAGCCCGGCCAGGACTACTACCTGAAGCCGATGAACTGTCCGATGCACAACCTCATCTTCCGTTCGCGCGGCCGCTCCTACCGGGAACTGCCCCTGCGGCTCTTCGAATTCGGCTCTGTGTATCGCTACGAGAAGTCCGGTGTTGTCCATGGTCTGACCCGCGTGCGCGGCATGACACAGGACGACGCCCACATCTACTGCACCCGCGAACAGATGAAGGACGAGCTCACCACCACCTTGAACTTTGTCCTTGGCCTCCTCAAGGACTACGGACTGGACGACTTCTACCTTGAACTGTCCACCAAGAACGAAGACAAGTTCGTTGGGGAAGACGCCGCCTGGGAAGAAGCCACACGCACCTTGGCAGAAGTAGCCGAGGCCTCGGGGCTGGAACTTGTTCCGGATCCGGGTGGAGCCGCGTTCTACGGCCCCAAGATCTCCGTGCAGGCGAAGGACGCGTTGGGCCGCACTTGGCAGATGTCCACCATCCAGCTGGACTTCAACCTGCCTGAGCGTTTTGAGTTGGAGTTCCAGGCTGCCGACGGCACACGCCAGCGCCCCGTCATGATCCACCGCGCGCTGTTCGGCTCGGTAGAGCGTTTCATGGGCGTCCTCACCGAGCACTACGCGGGAGCTTTCCCCGCGTGGCTCTCGCCCGTGCAGGTGGTCGGCATTCCGGTGGCTGAGGCGTTCAACAACTACATGTTCGACGTCGTTGGCCAGCTCAAGGCTGCGGGTATCCGTGCCGAAGTGGACATTTCCTCGGACCGCTTCCCAAAGAAGATCCGCACCGCGAGCAAGGACAAGATTCCGTTCGTCCTCATTGCCGGCGGAGAGGACGCAGAGGCCGGTGCGGTGTCGTTCCGCTTCCGTGACGGCAGCCAAGACAACGGTGTGCCCGTTGCCGAGGCCGTCCGAAGGATCGTGGACGCCGTCAAGAACCGCGAGAGCTGACGAGTCGGACACCGCGGGGGCCAGGAAAATGCAGGAGAACACGGGCGTGACAGCTGACTATCCGGGCGATGCCGAAGTGACTGACGACTTCGGCCTGGCAGGTGTTCCTGATGCCTTCCAACGCCTGTGGACTCCGCACCGCCTGGCCTACATCAAGGGTGGGCAGAACCAGTTCAAGAACGAGGACGACTGCCCGTTCTGCGTGGCTCCGAGCCGCACGGACAAGGAATCCCTCATCGTGCGCCGCGGCAAGACGTGCTACGTGGTCCTCAATTTGTTCCCTTACAACCCCGGTCACTTGCTCGTGTGCCCGTACCGGCATGTTCCGGACTACACGGACATTACCGTGCAGGAAACGGCGGAAATGGCGGAGCTCACGCAGACCGCGATGCGGGTGCTGCGCAAGGTGGCCAACCCGAGCGGCTTCAACCTGGGCATGAACCAAGGTGTGGCCGGCGGGGCGGGCATCGCAGCCCACCTGCATCAGCACGTAGTTCCGCGCTGGGGCGGGGACGGTAACTTTTTCCCCATCATCGCCCAGACGAAGGCTGTCACCCAGACCCTTGACGAGGTCCGCCAGCAAGTGGCCGACGCCTGGCCAGAAGAGTCGGATCTGTCCGGGGAGCCGGATGCTTAATCGGCACGCCCGCGGGTTCTTCACCGGGCTGTTCTCGCCCCTGGCCCGGTTCCTGCTCAAGGTGGGGGTCTCGCCCGACGCCGTTACCGTCGTCGGGACCGCGGGCGTAGTTCTCGGGGCCCTGATTCTCTACCCCCTGGGCCAGCTCTGGTGGGGTTCGCTGCTGATCGCCGTTTTCGCGCTGTCCGACGTCGTGGACGGCATCATGGCAAGGGAACAGGGACGCAGCGGCCCGTGGGGAAACTTCCTCGACTCCACGCTGGACCGGCTGGCAGACGGCGCCATTTTCGCCGGCGTCGCAATCTGGTTCTTCACGGGAGGCGGGAACAGCGCGATTGCTATCGCGTCCCTGGGCTGCCTGGTGCTCGGGATGGTGGTTTCGTACGCCCGCGCCAAGGCTGAATCATTGGGCTTCTACGCCAATGTGGGCATCGCCGAGCGCGCTGAGCGGCTTATTTCCGTGCTCCTCGTCACCGGTCTGACCGGGCTGGGGCTGCCCCCCGTCGTCTTGCTGGTGACCCTTGTCATCCTCGCCGCCGCAACGGCAGTCACCGTCGTCCAAAGGATGGCCGCCGTCCGCGAACAGGCAATGGCAGACGTCGACGGCGGGACGCCCGCTTAAGCGGTGATTAGCCCGTAGCAGGCCCTGCTTTTGCGCGACGGCGGTCAACCCCCGTGTCTCATTCCGGGCGGGTTTATGTCCGGGTGGGTCTGAAGTGGTGGTTGCGTCGGGGTGTTTGGCGGGGGTCGAGGTGGGGTGGTGGTTTGAACCATGCGGTGCCGTTGTCCAGGGTGATGGTCCAGTGTTCTTTGTGGATGACGTGGTGGTGGTGGCTGCAGAGCAGGGTGCCGTTGTCGGTTCCGGTGGTGCCTTGGTTGGACCAGTAGGTGATGTGGTGGGCTTCGCACCAGGGTGCGGGGATGGTGCAGTCGGGGAAGGCGCAGCCTTGGTCGCGGGCGATGATGGCTTTGCGGATGTGGGGCGGGAAGATGCGGGTGGTACGGCCGATGTCCAGGACGCGGCTTTCGCTGCCGAGCAGGACGGGGATGATGTCCGCGTCGCAGGCGATCTTGCGGATGACCGTGGGGTGGATGGGGCCCTGGAACGTGGACGCGCCGCTGCTGAGGCGCGGGCCGGGACCGGTGGCGGTGCGCGTTTCGTGTTCGAGGTGTTCGAGGTGTTCGAGGTGTTCGAGGTGTTCGAGGTGTTGGAGGCGGCCGAGGAGGTCTTGGTAGTCGATGGTGACCATGACCTGGGGCCGGAGGCCGCCGTTGGCGGGCAGTTGCCCGGTGGTCAGGGCCGCTGCGCAGGCGCCGGTGAGTCCGTCGAGGAGTTTCTGGGCCCGGGAGCGGCGGTCCAGGGCGGTGTCGGCCGCGCCGCCGTCGTCGGCTGCGTTGGTGTCGGTGGTGTGCTGGAGGCGGGGGTTGGTGGCGGTGTTCATGGCGGTGGCGAGGGTTTCGTATTGTTCGGCGGTGGCGAAGACTTCCAGGTGGTGCAGGCCGTGGCGGGGTTTGCGGATGAACGCTCCCTGGCGGTGGCGGAGTTCTTCTTCGCCGGGTTCGGTTCCGTCCTGGTCGATGGCGTCGACCCAGCGTTTGGCCGTCCGGTGCACGAAGTCGGGATCGCTTTCCAGAGCGGTGCGGGTGAGGGAGTGTTCCATCTGCCGGGCGGTGTCCGGGTCGGCGTGGTGGCGTACCTGCTCCAGGGCCGTGCTGATGATCGTGGCCGAGCGGGTCGGCACGGCTGCGGTGGACAGGGCCGCGGCGAGGACTTCGTGGCGTGCGGGGAGGTCTTGTCCGGTGAGTCCTGTCTGCGGGAGCACGCCGGAGGCCAGGGCGAGCCGGCGCCGGGCTTCGCCGATGCCGATCCGCAGCCGGGCGCGCAGGAATTCGGCGGCGTTCCGGTAGCCGTCGTCGACCGCGGCCGCTGCCGTGGGGCCGGGCGCGGACCCCGGCGCATCCGCCGCGTCCGGCGCGTCTGCCGGAAGTCCCGCGTCCGCTGCTGCGATTCCCGTATCGGTAGCAAGTTCGGTAGCAAGTTCGGTCCAGCCGGTCCGCCAGCCCGGCGCCGGGGACGGCCGGCGGGAGGCCTGGGCTTCGCTGCGGGTCCGTTCCACGGCGTGGGCCGCGACGAGCTGCAGGAACTCGACCGTCCGGGAGATCTCTTCGACCGTGCCGGCGAAATCCGCGGCATCAAGGAAACCGAACGAGCGGGCGTCGGCGACGGCGGTTGAGCGCAGTGCATCCATCGCCGCGACCGCCAGGTCAAGGCCACCCGCGGCGGTCGGCACGGCGGCCGGGTTTTGGAGCCGGGAAGGGTTTTGGAGTCGGGAAGGGTTTTGGAACTGGGAAGGGTTTTGGAACTGCGCTGCGAATTGGAACTGCGCGTGCCGGGCGGGGACGGGCTTCAGCCGGCGGGACAGGCGTCCCGGCGACGGGATTCCGCCGTCGGGCGCGGCCGCCCGAGGTGCGACGAGTTGACCGATGCCTTCCATGAATAAACCCTGTCACGGGGGTCGGACATTTTTACCTCCCGCACGGCCGTTCGGCGTCGCGAAAAGCGAAACAAGGAAAACACGTGCCAAGAATCAGGTGCTGAGCTCCCAATGAACCCGGATCGCCTCGGCGATCGGGCCGGCGGTGACGTCAACTTGGAAGGCCACGGGGGCGGTCCCTGTCGCTTCAATGACGGTGTCGTGGTAAACCCGGCCGCAGGACGGACACAAGGTGTAGAGGTCCTCATCGTCGGGCCACGGGGCGAGTCCGGCGGGCATGGGCTTGTCGGCCCCGGCGAAAACAGGGACGCCCTGCGAGTTGGCCTGAATCAATCCCTCTTTGCTGACGGTGTTTCCGCACAGGCAAGTGATCGTCGCGACATCATGACCGATGACATCAGCGAATTCAGTGTCCATTTGAGCTCCCCGGCGTCGGAAGAGACGTTCTGCTTGTAGCTTATGCCCGCGGATCGCCTCCCGTCGCTGCATACGTGGTCATTTTGAATACCCGGGCAGGGTGCGCCCGATCTGCCGCCTAGACTCCTTGGATGGCTATGGACCTTGAGAGTGTTTTCCTCAACGGCACGGTTGGTGCCGGCAAGACGACCACCGGCGAAGCCTTGCACTGGCTTCTCGCCGACGACGGAATCAGCAACGCCGTGATTGACCTCGAAACAGACACGAGCCGAACAGCCAGGAGCTGACCTGGCACCTGGATCGCAGCGTGGAGCTCGGTGAAATCCTGAGCGAGACCCAAGTCGAAACTCATGTGGTGCCGACGGGATCACGAACCCCACAACAGGTTGCCCAGGCGGTTCGGGCTCTGATTGGGTGGTAGGCGTAGCCAACGCACCACTGAAAGGACGCGATGAGATCCAACGAACTGCTGCTGGATTCCTTTGGCCGGATCCGTGACGTCGTGGCCGCAACGCTGGAAGGGGTCGACGACGAGTCCTTGATCCGCCGGCCCGCCGGCAGCGGAAACTCGATTGCGTGGTTGATCTGGCACCTCAGCCGCGTGGAGGACGTCCAAGTCGCGTCCGCCGCCGGCGTCGAACAGGTGTGGACTTCGCAGGAGTTTGCCGGCCGCTTCAGGCTGCCGCTACCCGAACGCGACACCGGCTATGGCCACTCGAGCGATAAAGTCGATGCGGTTCAAGCTCCGCCGGAGCTGTTGCTCGAATACTACGACGCCGTGCACCGGCAGACGGTTGCGTTCCTGAAAACGCTCGGTGACACGGACCTTGATCGCATCGTCGACACCCGCTCGGATCCGCCCGTCACTCTCGGCGTGCGCCTGGTCAGCACGATTGCGGATTGCCTTCAGCATGCGGGTCAGGCCGCCTACGCCAAAGGCCTAGGCGGCCGGTAAAGACCGTTCATACAGCTTTCCGGGGTTTGAAGATCAACCCCAGGACGGCTGCCAGCGCGAGCGCGGACAGGACAGTTGCAGACCAGAACCCGGCCCGCCCGCCGGTCAGGAAGTCGCCGGGGATCGCGAAGGCCGCGTAGATCGAAGCCACGATGGCCAGGCCGACAGCTCCGCCCAGCTGCTGCATCGTCTGGAAGAGTCCGGACGCAGACCCTGCGTGCTCGGGTTCGACGTTGCGCAGCGCGAGCGTGGTGAGCGGCATGAACGTCATCCCGGCCGAGATTCCAGTGCCCAGCAGTGCAAGCAAAACGAGGGCGAGCGGGGTGTCCGTGTTCAGTTGCGTCAGCGGCAGGAAGGCGACGACGCGGAGAGCGGTACCGAAGATGACCAGCCGGACGGCCCCGAAGCGCTCGAGCAGGCGCGGGACGATGCGCGACATCGCGAAGATGCTGAGCGGCATCGGCAGGAACGCCAGTCCGGTGACCATCGGCGTGAGGTGCAGATCGTCTTCGAGGTACTGGACCATGAGGAAGAACATGGCCAGCATCCCGCCGTAGGTTGCTGCCATCGCTGCCAGCGCAGCCACTCGGCTCGGGCTGCGCAGCAGTTGCGGACGAAGCAGCGGGTGGGCCACCCTCCGCTCGGTAACGGCGAGAATTGCGATCAGTGCGGCCCCGACAACCAGGCCGCCGATCGTGCGCGGGCTGGACCATCCGACGTCGCCCGCTTGAATGAGACCCCACACGATGGCGATGGCGCCGCCCGTGGCGGTCACGGCTCCGAGGATGTCGAAGCGTCCGGGCCGCCGGGGAGTTTCCGCGACGAGGCGCGGCACCGCAATGAGGACGACGACGCCGATCGGCACGTTGATGAAGAGCGTCCACCGCCAGCTGGTGGTGTCGGTGAGGAGCCCTCCGAGGATGAGCCCGAGCGCGCCACCCATTGAGGCAATGGCGGAGAACAGGGCGAGCGCCCGGTTCCGCGCGCCGTCGTCCTTTGCGCTGGTGGTGATGAGCGCGAGAACGCTCGGGGCGGCGAAGGCGGCGCCGAGGCCCTGGAGTGCGCGTGCGATAACAAGGAGGAGGGGCGAGGTGGCGAGGCCACCAAGCAGGGAGAAGAGCGTGAAGGCTGCGACGCCCACCAGGAAGGTGCGACGGCGGCCCATCACGTCTCCGATCCGTCCGCCGAGCAGCAGGAGGCCGCCGAAAGCGACGGCGTAGCCGTTCAGGACCCAGCTGAGCTCGGCCCGGTCGAAGTGGAGGTCGGTGGCGATGTGGGGGAGCGCGACGTTAACGACGGTCGCGTCGAGGACAAGCATGAGTTGGGCCAGCATGACCAGCCAGAGGCCAATGCTGCCGGCGCGACGGCCGGATGTAACGATCCCGGCTGGGGCGCGTGTGGCGATTGTGGGTGTCATGGGAGGTGTCCTGTTCTAGCCGAGGGGGCTGACGTACACTAAGAGGAGAGTTGCTCCGTTTAGAACTATACGGAGACACTCTCCGTTTTTCAAGGGTGAATCGAAAGGTGTTTCTGTGCGCGCTGACGCTCAACGCAACCGCGACCGGATCGTGGAGGTTGCGCGTGCACTCTTCCGCGTCAAAGGCTTCGAAGCCGTTTCGATGGACGAAGTCGCCAAAGCGGCCGAGGTGGGACCCGGCACGCTCTACCGGCACTTCCCCACCAAGGAGTCGTTGTACGACGCCGTCCTCGAGGCGTGGGCAGAGAAGGTCCGCACCGCCGTCGACCGGGCCCTGTCCCTCGACGCCCCCGCACGGGAACGGTTGTTGAGCTGGCTAACCGACTATGCGTCGATGCTGACAGAACACAAAGGGGCCGCCGCTCGGATCACCGCAGCGCTGGGCGACCCCGGATCCCCGTTTGCCGCGAAGTGCCAGACCTACCTCGGCGCCAATCAGCGCGTGATCGAGGCGTTGGACTCGGCCTTGCGCCCCGGAGTCGATGCGATGCAGATCAGCAGGCTCGTCGGCGGCGTGGCCGCGGTAGTGGACAACAGCGAACTTCCCGCCGACGCGGCAGCATCAATGCTGGCGGTAGTCGCAGATGGACTCGTCGCTTCCTGACCGAGGTCTGGCGCAGAGCTGAGTACTCCGGCGTCTGAGCTGTACTCCAAGTGCACCACGCCACTTACTCGCAAATTCGTTAACCAAGTCCAGTAGAGATCACTCAAGGCTGCCCAGAAGCCCGTCCGTAGGATCCGTAGTGAGCCGAAGATGGCTCACTGCCATTGCTTTTGGGATGCAATGTGCGGCAGTACCAACCCCGGCAGGGCCCTGAACCATGCCAAGGACGCACATCATGAAAACTGCAAAAATCATGGCCGTTGCTTGCCTCTTGTTAGCTACGACCGCCACACCATTATCCGCCGCTAATGCCGCTCCCATGGAAGTTTCTGGGATCTCCTTGGGCAGCGACATTTCCTGGCCCCAATGTGGTGGCGGACTTCCTTCCGGCCAGGCGTTCGGAATTGTCGGCGTGAACGGCGGCCGTCCGGGCACCGCGAATCCCTGTTTCGCCGAGCAGCTGGGCTGGGCCAGCGGCTCGGCGGGCGGGACAAGCCAACCCGCAGCCGCTGTGTACGTCAACACCGCCAATCCCGCGGGCTATGGCGCGTGGTGGCCCGGATCCGATGCGGAGGTGGGTCTGGCCGGGCCCAACCCGTATGGGAGCTGCGACGGGTCAGCTTCGGCGGCGTGCGCCTACCTTTACGGTTACGGAATGGCCTTCGACGCCGTCACCCGGTACGGCGTGCCCGATCCCGCCAAGCGCCTGTGGTGGCTGGATGTGGAGACCGGGAATGCATGGTCTTGGGACGCCGTGGCCAACGCCGCCGACATTGAAGGCATGGCCGCGTTCCTGCAAAGCATCGGCGCCCAGGTTGGCATCTACTCAACCTCGTACCAGTTCGGGCTCATCGCCGGCCAGCTTCATCCCGATAGCAATCTGAACGGACTTAAGAGCTGGCTTGCCGGAGCAACATCACCAGAGACTGCGGCGGAACTCTGCTCGGCCCCGCCCCTGACTGCTGGCGGCGTGGTTGTGCTCACCCAATTCACCACGGACTTCGACTACAACTACTCCTGCCTTCCGCCCGTACCGCCGCCACCACCACCGGCACCTGCTCCCGTAGTGGCCCCGCCGAAGCCTCCGGCCCCGACGCTGACCCAAGACGCCAGCGGCAAAAAGAAGCCGGTACTGTCCGTAGCGCAGAGCTGAGGGCCCGGCATCGAGGGTCCGGGGCTGGACTAGCGCAGCACCACAGCAAGATTTCCCGAAGATTGACCTAGTTTGCACCGTCGGCAGCGGTAGCTAAGTAACTTCGATCGGGGGGACGAACGACGGGGCCGGTAAACGCGGTTGACGGGCGACTCCCGACATTGCTATTCGCAGCGACAAAGCCGTCGAAAGGTCTCGAAATGTCCCAGCCAAACTACAACCAGCCTTACCAATACCCGAACTACCCGAACGTCCAGCAGAACAACTCCCTTGAGCACTTTCAGGGGAGCAAGTTCAAAGAAAAGTCGATAATCTTTGGGGTCATCGGTTTCTTTTTCCTGGGCATTGTTTTCGGGCCGCTGGCGATTTCCAATGCACGAAAGGCCGAAGCCCTGCACCATTCGGCAACCTTGGGGAAGGTCCTGGGTTGGGTCGACACAATCGCTTCCGTGTTGGGGCTTCTGGTCTTCCTTCTCCTTTTCCTTCCGGCGGCGTTCCGCGGGGGACACTAACCCTGCGGGCCTGATGGCCCGGCAGCGAGGTTCGTGACGCGCCGTTTCGTGACCTCAGGCAACGATGGACCAGACTTAGGGACGTGACCAACAAACCCCGCCCCGGCCTAGCGATCGCTGCACTGAGTCTCGGGACGGCGCTGAATCCGCTGAACTCGTCGATGATCGCGGTCGCACTGGTGGTTCTGCGCCAGGACTTCGCGCTCGACGTCGCCACCGTCACCTGGGTGATCACGTCCTTCTACCTCGCCTCGGCGGCTGGCCAGCCGCTCATGGGCCGGCTCGCGGACCGCTTCGGTCCGCGAAGGTTGTTCACCTTCGGTATGGCGGTGGTCGCCGTTTCCTGCCTTCTGGCGCCGTTCTCGCCGAACTTCGCACTGGTCTGCGTGGCCCGCGCGCTCATGGCGGTAGGGACCGCGACGGCGTACCCGTGCGCCGTCGTCATGGTCTCGACGCTCAGCCGGCAGGCGAACATCAGCTCAACCCGACCCCTGGGGCGGATCCAGATGGCGAACACGTCGGCAGCGGCGGTGGGACCCGTCGTCGGCGGCCTCCTGGTGAGCCTGGTCGGCTGGCAGGCGCTGTTCGCGATCAACGTGCCGATCTCGCTTCTGGCCCTCATTGTGGTGCAGCGGGTGGCGCCGCCCGACGTCGGGCGCGAAAGCGGTAAGCTCTCCGCCCTCCTGCGCGATTCCGACATTCCGGGCATCTTGGCGTTCATCGCCTCACTGACGCTCGCGATGATGGCGCTGCTTAACGTGATGCCGGCTTATCGTTGGTGGTTCATCGCCGTCGCTGTTGTCCTTGCGGGGCTGTTCGCGTGGCGCGAGTTCCGGTTCAGTCCGCCGTTCCTGGACTTGCGGCTGCTCGGCCGGAACCGGCCGCTGCTGCTGTTGTACCTGGGTTTCGCGGTGTTCAGCGCGGTCTACTATTTTGCCTTCTTCGGGCTTCCGCAGTTGCTGCAGCAGGCGGGAAAGTACGACGCCGGCGTGGTCGGCCTGCTCATGCTTCCCCTTGCTGCCATGTCGGTATTCATCACGCCGGTGACGGTACGGTTCATTGAGCGGTTCGGCGTCCGGTCCGTGATGATCGCCGGCGTGGTGCTTTTGGCGCTGGCTTCCGGCGCGCTCGGGGTGCTGACCCTGTCCTTCTGGCCACCGATGGTGCTCGTGCTCACTGCGCTGATGGGTGTTCCATATGGCGTGGTCAGCACGGCCTCGAACCAAGGCCTGTACGTGTCCGCGCGGCCGGAGGACAGGGGAGTGGCTGCCGGGATTTTCCAGACGTGCAGATACCTCGGGGCCATCACGGCAACGGTGCTCATTGGCGTGCTGTACGGTCCCGGAGTCAACCAGGCAAACTGGGGGCTCATGGTCTTGGTGATGCTGGGGTTGAGCGCGGTGGTGTTTGTGTTGGCGCTGGCTTGGCGGAAGCCGGGGGCAGTGGGTTAAGTCCCGTCGAGCGGCTCCGAAACCCGCTGCGGCTCTCGAGAGACCCCTATACCTACTCCGACCCACCTTGCCCACTCATTTTCAGTGCAATGCACACTGAGTGATCATTTTCGCCCGTTGCGTTGGATAGATTGTCAGGCTAGGGCTCTGGGGGCGCTCTCCGCAGATTTGGAAGGCCACTAGGCTCTCACATTTCAAAGCTGCGTTAGGAGTTGGGAGTTGTTCGAAGAGGAAACCCGACGGGCACTCGACTACGTGTCTCGCGGCGTGAGCGTACGGATCGTCGGCGGCCCCGGAAGTGGAAAATCAACGGTCCTGCAGTCGATCGCCGCTGGCTTTGAAAAGGCCGGTGTCACGGTCTACAGCCTCTCGGGTTCGCGGCTCCTGAATGAGACTCCGTTCGCAGGGATTGGCGCACTCGGACTGGAAGGGCGCGGGCAAGAGAATGGGCCGCTAGGAGTCGCGAACGTGCTCGCCGAACAGTTGGCTCGGCGAGGCCGCCGGGCACTCGTTGGTGACAATGGACGATCCCCCAGTGCACTCAGGGGGCTCTGTGTTCACGCCTGCCCGATGGCCGGAGGCAACGATACGACTCTGTCCTCTTCACTACGATCAAGTCAACAAACTCCTGGCCCAGACGCTCGGGTCGCCGCCGGACGTGGACTTGACCACTGCCGTGCTGATGAAATCCGGTGGCAACCCGCGGCTCGTGGTCAGGATCGCCCAAAGCGCGGAGCTGAGCAAGCAGCTTGAACTCCATAACGGACAGTGGAGCATGAGTGGGCACACACTCTGGAATGAATATCTCCAAAGCACCGTGCAGGCGCTCCTTCACGGAGTAAGCGCCGATGAGCGGAGGGCTTTGCATACCCTGTCCGTGGTGGGAACCCGGCCGCTGGGGTCCCTGAAGCCGGTAGTTGAGGCAGATATCCTGGACAGGCTCGAGGTGCGGGGGCTGGTTGCGCTGACCGAAGACAGCGGCGGAGCCATATGGGTAAGCGTCAGTCCGCACGTTGGTGCCGACTATTTCCGGGACCCTTACGTGCGATCCTCCCGCAGGGTGCTGGCGGATCGGAGTAACCGGGTGATCGATTCCCCCTCCCGGCGGGTAAAGAGTCCCTCTCTTGAGCTTCTGGCCGCGTTGATCAGAGACCTGCGGAGTGAAGCCGGCGACGGCACGGCTGCGACGCTGCATTTCCAGGAACAGCTACGGGAACTGGAGGAATCACAATTCAGCGTCTGGGAGTCCGAAAAGACCATGTCCAACGCAGCGTTCCTCAAGTTCTACTGAGGTGGGCCGATCGATCCCTCACGCATCGAACAAGTCTTCAGCGAAACTGAGGCGGTAGGAGCTGATTCCGGCGATCACTTCTTCTTCGCCATGACCCGGGCGCTGTGGGCCATAGTCAACGGCGGCCAGTTAGCTGTGGCGACGGACATACTCCAGGCGATCGGCCAAGCTCACCCCGATTGGAAAGCAGAAGCCCAGGCGTTCGCACTCTACTTGAAGGCGTCGTTTGACCGAATGCCTTTGAACCTCGACGAGACCCTGGACAGGCTATGCAGCCGCCACCCCAAGAGTGGCGTTCTGCCAGTCATCAGGGGCATTCTGGAGCTCTACCGCTTCGATGCGCAGGCCGCCCTCCGGGCCCTTGATTCAGCAGATGGCTTCGACCTTGCCGCTGGCATGGAGCCGTTTGTCCGTGGACTCGCTCTCCAGCAAGAATGTCCACTCGCTGGGGATTCAGGCGCGCAAAGACGTCGCCGACATCGGGCCCCTGCCTGGAACCGGAAAAGCAGTCTATGAGCTCGTTACCCGGAAATACGCCGATCCAGCCGAATTTGATGAAAAGGCTGCCGACCTTCTGGAACAACAACTAGACCGGGGTTACATCACCGAAGCCGTGTATGCCTCACTGTTCATGCTTTCCCTCTATCCCGGGCATAAGATCCTGGAGATCACGCAACGGTTACTGCAAGAGAACGCGGTGACATCGCATGCCAAGTTCATCGCCATCGCCGGTGCCGTCCGTGACCGCGACCACCAACTGCTAAAAATCCTGTTGGACCAATATGAAGCCGACTCCGACCTTCCCGCGATCACCAGGCTGCTGAAAGGCGTGGTGAAGGATCACCTCCTCAAACGCCACCGGGGAGTGGCCAAGACCTTTCATCAGATCATCTCGACTTTCGAAAACCGCTTCCCGGCACAAAAGGGGTACAACTGACCCTCGACATGGGAGGGCATCCCCAGGGTCTGACTCCTTGCGAGAGGGAAGTTGCCCTCCTGGCAGCCAGCCAACGCACCCCAGAAATCGCTGCCCTCCTGGGGATCAGTCCCCGGACCGTGGAAAACCACATCTCCAGGGCCCTTGCCAAGACCGGAACCACTACGCGCCAGTCCCTTCATACGCACGCTCGAAACTCCCAAACAAACGGCGGATAATTGGACGCCCGGCTGTAGCTCCTCGGCTGCGCCCGCCACGGTGAGTACGGGCCCTGCCTGAGTTGGGGCTTGACTCACTCCCTATCTGCCGGTGTCAAGCGTTTTGCCTTTAATGAGTGGTGAGTACTCGAAATTGAGTATGTAAGGACCTCAAATTGAGTGGTCCCAAAGCCGGAATTGAGTATTAGCGAAGCCCGCACGGACGCAATAATCAATTCTGGTTCTGACCTTAAAATTAAAGTCCTCCATCGGCTATTGATTTTTTATATTGATTGCAAATATTGTTGATGAACAAGCTTTTGGCTTACCTTTTTGGGGGAGATTCGTTATGTTCAATTTCCGCAAGACACTTGGCTCAATCGCGCTTTCTTCAGTGTTGGCCTTTTCGGGCACCAGCGTCGGTATCGCCACCGCCGCCCCGACTACGGGCTTTGCTGGCGCCGTTGTGGATGCAACCATGGAGCCGCAGGTTGCCCTTGTTTGGAACGTCTGGCAAGACAACTTCTACAGTAAAGAGACGTGTAAAAGGGCTTCCTTCGCAGTCCTGAGCATGCACGGCTATATTCGTGACTATGACTGTCTTCAGAATCGTCCCGGCACCTTCAACGCCGGCCGCTGGTCGCTCTGGGTGTTGGTTCCTGATTCCGTGCGGTAACTACGCCCTATGAATAGAAACAGATCATCAAACAGCGGCCAGCAATTGCTTTCTGTCCAAGACGGAAGCTTGGTCGAAGCGCGCGGTCGCCTGTTCACGGGAGCCGACGGACGTGCTTATGTGCGGCCGAGAATGCACCCCGATGAACCGCATATCGGTTTGCCCGAGCAGGCTCAAATGGACACAACAACACTAAGAATCAGGGTCACGGGCCTTGAAACTGGTGAATCCGTGCTTGGTAACCTAGAGGGTTCCTGGCATACCATCCGAGGCGTTCTAAGCGGGATGAGGATCGAAGTAACTGCTGTGCTCGATACCCCTGCGCAATGGCTCGACTCGTGGGAGGAAGCGGACCCAAGATATGCAGAGTCGAAGCCTGATGCGCCGTCGGAGTGGTTCCTTAGTCCAGACCGCCAGAAGCTTCTGGAAGGAATCTTTGCCAGCTTTGATGAGCACAAGGACTTCTATCCCCTTATTTCATTGGGACTTAACGGCACCTACGAAGGCACCTTCCGCGCCAAGTTGTACATGCTTGCGATCAACGAGAGCTTCGCATTGTGGGCAGAGAATTACAGTCCCGGTGATCTCCTTGTTAGATCGTTCGTGAGGGCCTTGTAGCTGGCGGGTGTTGTGCGTTGGAGAAGCAATGCAGGCATAGTTTCAGCGATGCTGATCTGCGGAGACGCGTTGACTGCGTGCGACAAGGGTGTCCAACGTCATGCCGGCTCAATACGAGTTACGGATCCGGTCCAGATTACCGAAGCGGCACCGCAGGACGGGGCGCTGGCGTCAGCGGCAAGCCTCCTCACCAAAGAGTTGAGCGGCGACCCCAACTTCGGGTCAGTCGCCCTTGGACAGGGGAAGCTCGTCATCACGTGGCACGGCCCGGAGAACGACCGCATCGCACTTTTGCGCGACCAACTCCCCGGCGTTGATATCTCGCTCCGTTCCGCAGCGTGCGTTCCGGGAACTGCCATGGACCGGGCGGGAACCCTTTTAGCAGAAGATGTAAGAGTCAGGGTCGTCGGGATGGCCAATGACGGATCCCATGTGGTGGCCACTGTTTCAGAGGGCGCAGACAGCAGTGCCCTTGCCGCCGCTTACGAAGCCCGGCTCGGCTACCCGGTCCGCCTCGAAACAGGGGGCGTGGTCCCGGCCACGGGGAACTGAAGGGCTTCTTTGAGACGCTCGCGTTGTGGCTTAGCAGAGCTTGTTGACACCCCTATCCGGTGGGAATAATCTCGGCCTTACGAGGTTCGTGGGTCTCATAGTGAGTGTTTTCGGCGCTGCCTCTGGGGGAGCTCCGCTAGTCGAATGAACTAGCGAGGAGAGTCCTCAATGTCTTGGGAAATGTCCGGAAAATATGTTGCCAATTGCAGTTGCGCTTTGATCTGTCCCTGTCCGGTGGACGGCAGACCCAACAGTGCCAACGGCGAATGCCGCGGCGTGGCAGTGTTCCATGTTGCGAACGGGAAGCTCGATGACACCGACCTTTCGGGTGTCGACTTCGCCTTCGTCAATTTCTTCCCGTCGAACCTCACAGCGGGCGGCTGGAAGATCGGCGTCGTCGTCGATGAAGGCGCTTCCGATGGGCAGACGACCGCCCTTGAAAGCATCCTGCACGGCGAGGTCGGCGGACCGTTCGGGGATCTGGCGGCCCTGTACGGCGAATGGCTGGGCGTGCAGCGGGCCGCTGTCGCGTTCTCGGATGGCGATAACCCGTCCGCCTCGGTGGGAGACAGTGTGAACTACGCACTGGAAACGCTGCCCGGACCGGGTGGCAGCGTCACTACCGTCAAGAACGCGATGTACGCCTTCGCGTCCGACTACATGATCGGGAAGGCGCCCGGTCACTCGGATCTCTTCGGCCTGGACTTCGATGGGATCTACGGCGAGAGCGGAGAGTTCGCCTACGCAAGCGAAATGGCTGAAGGCGCCCCCAAGGGCAGGGCATGACAGCCGGGAACCTGCCTCGTAGAAAGTTGATTCGGGGAGCTGTGGCGGCCGGTACGCCGCGAGCCACAGCTTTCAGGATGGATCCACGCGAAGCCGGTCTGGTTGCTGTATTGCTGATCCTCGCGGCCGTGAGCTGGATCGTTTCTGCGGCGCAAACGTCCGGGATGGACATGGGGCGCTGGACAGATCCGGGACCGCTTGGCTTCTTCCTCACCACCTGGGTGGTCATGTTGGCGGCCATGATGTTTCCGTCGGTGGCGCCCATGGTGGTTGCTTACGCCCGGATCACCCACCACCGTCGGGAGACCGGACGCTATGCCCCGGCAGGTTCCACGGCAGTCTTCGTGGCCGGCTACCTGATCTCCTGGACGATCTTCGGCCTCGCCGCGTACGCGCTCCACGCGATGGTCGCGTCCCTCGTCCCCGGTTTGTTTTCCTCCGATCCGGGCGGTCGCTACTTGGCGGCCGGAGTGATTTTTGTGGCGGCCGTCTACCAACTCACGCCAGCCAAGAACGTCTCCCTGATGAAATGCCGGACGCCGATGGACTTCATCCTGCGCCGCATCCGCTATGGACGGTTTGGCGCGCTGCGTCTTGGACTCGAGCACGGCGCATGGTGCGTTGCCTGCTGCTGGGCGCTGATGGTGGCACTCTTCGCGCTCGGCGTGATGAGCGTCGGCTGGATGGCTGTGGTGGGGGCATTCATTGCCTTGGAGAAGATGCTTCCGTGGAGACGGATCGCCAACCGATTGGTCGCCGTCGCGCTGGCCCTGATCGCGGTGGCGATCGCCGTTGCAACGGGGACGGTGCCCGGCGTCGGGATGTAAGTGCGGGGGAAAAAATGGGACGGTCTCGTTCATTAAGGAGACGGAAATGACTGATGGCACTGGACTGATCGGGCGCTTTTACAAGGAAATCATCGAGGGTGGAAACCTCGATCTCATTGATGAACTGGCCACGGACAACCTGGTGGACCACGAAGAGGCTCTCCCCGGGCAACCGCCCGGGAAGGAAGGCGTCCGGTTCTTCGTCACCGCCATCCGGGCGGCGTTCCCGGACATCAAGGTCAAGACGATAGAGCCGTGGCTGACTGACGGACGATTGGAGGCGTGCCACGTGGTGATGACGGGTACGCACCGCGGGGACATGGCGGGCGTTCCGGCGTCGGGCAACACCGTCGAATTCGGCGGGACCGACATCATTCGCGTCGAGGACGGCAAGGTTGCCGAGCACTGGGGATCTACTGACACCCTCAGCCTCATGCAGCAGATCGGCGCTATTCCCCAGTAGCGATTCCGCGATAGCGTCTCCCGCCCGCGCTCCTAGCTGTGGGCGGGAGGCATTCGGAGGTGAGCCGGGAAGTCTGGTCGGCAGCTCGATAAGGCTGTCATGGAACCGGAGATCCCAGTGAAAATTCCGAGCGGAACGTCCCCCGGAGGTGGACTGGGAAGAGGCCTGCGTTCCCGCACCGCACTTCTCTTGGCGTTTGCCTTCGCGGTCATGGCCGACCCCGTCTCCTCCGTGGCGTACGCCATCGAAGCGGCCCTGCGCGCCCTGGACGGCGATTTGGCGTTGCTGGTCCCGGCGATGGTCCTGGTGGTAGCCATCGTCGCCTTGGTGATCGTGAACTACCGGCAACTCGTCGCGCGCTACCCGAGAGGTGGCGGGGCGCCGGCCGCGGTGGGTGAGGCCTTCGGAGACGGCTGGTCCTTCATCCCGATCGGCGCGCTGGTGGTGGACTTCCTGCTCACCATCGCGATCAGCGTCTCGGCGGGATCCTCGGCGGTGATCGCCTATTTCCCCGCCCTTGCTCCCTGGCGTTTGTTGCTCGGACTCGGCTTGGTGGTCCTCGTCGGTGCGGCGACTTGGTTCGGTCACCTTGGCAGGTTGGTCTTCGCGGCGATGACAATGGCCTTTATCGTCGTTTCCTTTGTCGTCCTTCTCTACGGCCTGGGCGCAGCACCTAAACCGCTCAGTACGATCGCCGGCGCTCCCGGGCATCCACCGGTCCTTGCCGTGGTGCTTGCGTTCCCGGTCGCCATGGCGATGGCCACCGGTGTGGAAGCGGCGACCTCGGCGGTTGCCCAGCTCGGACAGCTCGACAATGACGGGAAGCGACGCTTCGGCCAGCTCACTCTCTGGCTGACCCTCGGCATCGTCGGCTCCATCACGCTGGGCCTCGCCGTGGAGGCCGCGCAGCTGCACATCGGCATTCCGCCGAAGGACAGCACACAGATCGCCGAACTCGCCCGCCTCGCTGCCCCGGCGCCCGTGTTCGCCGCTTTCCAACTCGTCACTGCCCTGCTGCTCCTCGCGGCCGCTTCCTCGGGTTTCCAGGCGGGACCGGGATTGCTCAAAGCCCTGGCGCGCCACATCAACCCCCACGGTGAGACCGTCGGCGTCCTTCCGCTCTCCCTAGGCCGTACCAACCACCACCACACGCCCTATTGGGGCGTGGCGGTATTCATCGTCCTGGCCGGTGCAGTGACAGCCATCGCCGGCGGCGACGACCAGGAGCTTGTCCTGTTCTACGCCGTCGCGGTCTTCCTCAGCTTCCTCGGCGGCCTGGTTTCCATGGCACTCTTGGCCCGGAGGGACCGCCAGCCGGGAGCCGTCATCCTCAACACCGTCGGAGCCTTCGCTGTGGCCTTCACCCTCGTCGCCAATCTCTCCCGCGGCTTCCCGATCGTCAGCCTCGCCGCCGCCCTCGCCGTCGCAGGCCTCCTCTACCGGCTCTGGACCAAAGCGGGACGCCCCCGAGGCATCCGCAACGTAGCCGCGGAAGCAGAAATCGAGTGACGCCCGCACCGAGCTAGCTGCCGGCGTCGCCCGCGTTGCCCGTGCCGTCCGCGACGTCGAACGCTTGGAGCAGCGCCGCGCCCTCCGCGAGGAGGGGTTCGCGATCGGCGGGCTGGGCCACGAGCCGGGTCACGTCGCTCATGAGGGTCTCGACGTAGCGCCGCACGACGGCGTGGTGGGCCGCGTCGCCGAACCACACGAGCTCACGGCACACGCGCAACAGGGCCCTGACGACGCGAGGCTCGTTCGCGCCGTACCGTCGCACCTGTCCGAGGGCCAGATCCACGAGATAGGCGAAATCGCGGCCCGGGACGTGCAGCCTGACCGTGCCTTGCGCGTCCGCCACGGCCTGCGGGCCGTGCTGCCGGAGTGAGAGGGCGGCGAGGATCGAGCCGAGGTGGTCCACCGCTTGGTTCGCGGTGTAGGGATCGTTGATGGCGGGCGAGAGCGCTTTGGACGCGACGTCGGCGAGTTGCCGGATCCCGAAGGCGACGTCTTGCTCGAGGGTCCGTTCGTAACCGATCCGCACGCTCTGGGCGAGCGCCCGGCGCAGTTCAGTGCCGCCGTCGGGGGCTAGGGGACGCACGCGCTCGCCGGTGGTCTCCCACACCCAGGCGAGCGGGGAACCCGCGACGACGTGCCGGCCGATCATGGGCACCATCAGGGCCGTGAGGCCCCGGCTCGCGAGCACTTCGACGAACGCCTCGGCATGGAATGCCTGGACATATCCGGACTGCGGCACCAGCAAAGCGGTGGCGCCGGGCGGCGGGTCTGGCATGCTGATTCCGGGATCACCAGGGACGAACGACCGCGCGATCACCTTCAGCGTGGCCTTCTCAACGCCCTTCATGACTTGGTCCACCTGGATCGAGTGGGACAGATGGTGGGCGAAGAAGACAAGCATGACCATGCTCACGAACAGCAGCAGGAGTGCGCCGCTCACGGCGAGGCGAGGGTAGTCCTGGGTGCGCTGTCCGGCGGCGATGCCTACCGTGTAGAGGCCCGCCGTGCTGTATGCGAACGTGGCCACGAAGGCGCTGAGGGTTACCTGGTTGGGTATGTCGCGCAGGAAGTTCCGCAGCAGCCGCGGGCTGAATTGCGTCGACGCGAGCTGCAGCGCCACCACAGTGAGGCCGAGCACGACGGCGATGACCGTCACCATGGTGCTCGCGATCCCGATGAGCAGGTTCCGCGCGTCGTCGGATGTCCCTTGGAAGAGGAGGACGGCGAAAGGTGACGTAGTGTCAAGCTGCACCGCGGAAAGGCCAGCACCCGCGATGATCGCGACGACGACGGCGCAGGTCGGCATCGCCCACAGGGCACTTGCCAGATACTCCCGAACGGCATCACGCCTCACATGTGACACTCTCTGCCGACGGTGCTCGCCAGTCAAGGGGAGGCATGTTGAATATCCGGAGGACCTTGGACCCTATAACGGCCGCCCGGAGCCGGGACAGACTGGCATATGGCCAACATCTACATTGCTTTCGGGACCGTTGAAGGACAGACGGCCCAGATTGCTGAATATATTGCCGACGTCGCTCGTGGCCATGGCCACGAGGTGCAGACGGCGGACATCAAGAAGTCCGGGGATACCTTGCCGGACGGTTACGACGCCGTCCTGGTGGGGGCGTCCGTCCATGTGGGCAAGCACGAGGGCTATGTCCGGGACTTTGTCCGGAAAAACACGGCCGCGCTTCAGCACCTTCCCTCCGCCTTCTTCTCGGTCAGCCTTGCCGCCCAGGGCGATGAAGTGAACGCCGAGGGTTATGTGGAGAAGTTCGAGACAGAGACGGGGTGGCGTCCGGCCCACGTGGGTCTCTTCAGCGGCGCCCTCCTCTATACCCATTACGGTTTCCTCAAACGCGCCATGATGAAGAAGATCGCCCGCGACAAGGGCAGCCTGGACACGGATACCTCGCGCGACTACGTCTACACCGAGTGGGACGGGGTGAGGCGGTTCACCGAGGACTTCCTGGCTGGATTGGCTACACACGTGGCTTAGGCAAGGGCCGGATCGCACCAGAATCCTTGACTTCATGCCGAGGCTCAACAAGGGTGGAAGGGATCGATCCACGCGAAATTCTTTCGAATCAGGAGATCCAAAAATGACTCTTCCCGCAGGTTTGACTTCAGGCACCTGGTTGCTGGACATGTCCCACAGCGAGATCGGCTTCAGTGTCCGGCACGCGGGCATCAGCAAGGTCCGCGGCCGCTTCACGGAAGCGAGCGCCGAGGCCCGCGTGCGCGAGTCCCTGGCCGACGCGTCCCTCCACGCAACCGTCAAGACCGCGAGTTTCGACTCCGGCGATGCCAACCGTGACGGCCACGTCCGCGGCGCCGACTTCTTCGACGTCGAGAAGTTCCCGGAGATGACCTTCCGGGCCACCAGCGTAGAGGGCGACGGCGAGGACTACACCCTCACGGGCGACCTCACCATCCGGGGGATCACCAAGCCGGTGGAGCTGGAAGTTGAGTTCACCGGCGTCGCGGTTGATCCTTTCGGCGCGACCCGCGCCGGGTTCTCCGCCGAAACCGAGATCAGCCGGAAGGACTTCGGGCTGACGTGGAACGCAGCGTTGGAGACCGGCGGTTTCCTGGTGAGCGACAAGGTGAAGATCAACCTCGAGGCTGCCCTTGTGAAGCAGGCCGAGCCCGTAGCAGCCGAGTAGTCAGCACCAAGTAGTCACAAGGTAGCCGGCCGTCCGCTCAACTCACCGTATAGGAGTTGAGCGGGCGGCCGGTGCCGCCATACGTGAGGTCCAAAACGAGAAGACCTTTTTGCTCCAGGACACTGAGGTAGCGCTGCGCTGTCGGGCGGCTGACACCGAGCTGTCCGGCGATTTCAGCGGCGCTGATGGGACCCCCGGCGGCGCGGACGGCGTCGAACGCTTTCTGCATGGTGGGTTGCAGGCGAGGCGCCGGGGCCGCGGGCCTGACCCCGGCCGAGCGCGCGTTGTAGAGGCTATCAATAGTTGTCTGGTCGGCAGTTGAAGCGGAATCCAGCTCCTGCCGCCAGTTCCGGTACGCCTCCAATTGCGTTCGGAGCCGGTCAAAGCTGAAGGGCTTGACCATGTAGTAGACCGCGCCGCTTGTCATTGCCGACTTGACGGTGGCCAGGTCCTGGGCCGCGGTGATGACGATGCAATCTACCTCGGTACCGGCGGCCTGCAGGGATCGCAGCATCGCGATCCCGTCCTCGTCCGGCAGGTGTACATCCAGCAAGAGCAGGTCCGGGTTGAGGCGCTCGATCGCCTCCCGCGCGGCCGCAGCGGTGTACACCTGACCGACGCATTCGAAACCGTCAACCCTGGCCACGCGGGCGGCGTGGATTCCGGCGACCCGGAAATCGTCGTCAACCACCAATGTCCTCATCAACGTTTTGGGCTCCTTTCCCGGGCATTTCCTCAGTAGGTGAGGCGACAGCAGAAAACGCACAAAACGTGCACTTTTGCGGCTAAGGCGCACAACTTACTGAAGACTTCTGGGCCTGATGATCGCTTCCTAAGCTTTACATAGTTTCAGTGATCCACATCACGAATTCGTCGGACTCCCAAGGAAGGGATCCGTAAGACAGAGAGGTCTTAGCAAATGAATGCCATCCACCCCAACCGGCCGCCCGGGGCCCCCGAGAGGGCTGATGACGCCGCGGGCATCGACATTGTCGGGTTGACCAAGCGTTACCTCACTCCCAAGAACGAGACATTCACTGCCATCCGCGATGTGACGCTGAGGGTCGAACCCGGCGAGTTCTGCGCGATCGTCGGGCCCACGGGCTGCGGCAAATCCACCACCCTGGCCCAGGTTTCCGGACTCGAGCGGCCGAGCGCCGGCTCGGTGAAGGTCCACGACCAGATCGTTGACGGCATCACCAACGGCGTCAGCTACATGTTCCAAGCGGACGCGCTCTTTCCCTGGAAAACCGTTCTCGGAAACGTGTTGATCGGCCCGGTCCTGCTCGGGACACCCAAGAAGGAAGCCACGCTGCTCGCAAGGGATTGGCTGCGCCGCGTGGGCCTGGCCGGCTTCGAGGACCGTTACCCGCACCAGTTGTCCGGCGGTATGCGAAAGCGCGTCGCCATGGCGGCGGCGCTGATCAACAACCCGCGGATCCTCTTGATGGATGAGCCGTTCGGCGCACTCGACGTGCAGACCAAGGCCATCATGCAGAACGAACTGCTGCAGCTCTGGGAGGAACTGCGCCCCTCTGTCCTCTTCATCACGCACGACCTCGACGAGGCAGTGGCGCTCGCGGACAAGGTGGTCATCATGACCAGCAGCCCCGGCACCATCAAGGATGTTTTCGAGATCGATCTGCCCCGGCCGCGTGGAGATGTCCAGAAGATCCGGCACGAGGAGCGGTTCCTGGAGTTGCAGGGCCAAATCTGGGAGTCCTTGAAGGACGAAGTTACCCGCGCCTACAAGCAATCGGCGGGTGTAGCAGCATGACAACCACAATCAGTAGGGGTGCTCCCGTGCAAGAGCAAGAAAAAGCACAAGCGAGTGAGCTTAAGAATTCCGCCCGGCGTGCCATGAACCGCCGCACCACGTGGGTTTGGGCCGGCCGCGCCATCCTCGCGGTCATCGTGATCGGCGGCTGGCAGTGGTTCACGACCGCCGGCTGGGTGGACAAGTTCTTCTTCGGCCAGCCGTCCGAAATCTGGAACAGCCTGGTGGATCTCTTCACCAAGGGCACGGCATTCGGCACCATCTGGGAGAACCTCTGGGTCACCATGCAGGAAGCCATCTACGGATTCGCGCTCGGAACGCTGGTCGGCGTCGTGCTCGGAATCCTCCTCGGCTCGAACAAGTACCTGTCCGAAGTTGTGGGCCCGTACATCCGGATCGTGAACTCGATCCCCAGAATCGTCCTCGGCTCGATCTTCATCGTGGCGTTCGGCCTCGGCGTCTTCCCGAAGGTGCTGCTCGCAGCGGTCCTGGTGTTCTTCGTGGTCTTCTTCAACGCCTTCCAGGGCGTCCGCGAAGTGGACCAGAACCTGGTCGGGAACGTCCGCGTTCTGGGCGCATCCCCGCTTCAGGTTGCGATCCACGTGACCATTCCCTCGGCCATGACCTGGATTATCGCCAGCTTGCACACGGCGTTCGGTTTCGCGATCATCGGCGCCCTTGTTGCTGAAGTGCTCGGTGCCCAGCAGGGAATCGGCCTCATCATCAGCCAGGCACAGGGAACTTTCGATCCCAACACGGTCTTCGCCTGCATGGTGATCATCGCAGTCATCACGCTCGGCGCGGAATACCTCATCGCCCTGCTAGAGCACACGCTCCTCAAGTGGCGGCCACCAAACCGTTCCGAAGCACAGGCGATCTGACGCTCGCCGTCTCCGTTCAACTTACCCAACGCTCGAATCCTCACAATAGAAGGAAAAGCACAACCATGATGAAGAACAAGATCTACGCCGTCGGCGCTGCCGGAGTGATCGCCCTGAGCCTCGCGGCCTGCGGCACCAGCACCGCAAGCAGCAACAGCACGGCAAGCGGTGGTGCTTCCGCGGACACCGCCTCGATGCCCACCGTGAAGCTCATGGTCGGCGGTATCGACAAGCAGATCTACCTGCCGTACCAGCTCGCAGAGCAGCTCGGCTTCTACCAGAAGTACGGCGTCAAGATGGAGCTTTCCACCGAGTCCCAGGGTGGCGTGGGCGCCGAGGACGCCATGGCATCCGGGCAGGTGGACATGGCCGGTGCGTGGTACGTCCACACGGTCGACTTCCAGTCCAAGGGCAAAAACGTCATCAACCTCGTGCAGCTCTCGAGCGCCCCGGGCGAACGCATCATGTGCAACCCCAAGGCGAACGTGAAGACGGGCGCAGACCTCAAGGGCAAGACCGTGGGCGTCACCGACCTCGGATCGGGAACCGATGAGCTCACCCAGTTCATCGCGGCAAAGGCCGGCCTCGCGAAGAGCGATTACCACACGATCGCCGTCGGCGCCGGTGCAACCGCAATCGCGGCAATCCAGCGCGGATCCGCTGACTGCGTCATGACCACCCAGCCGACCGTGGGCGCCCTCGAGAACAAGAACCTCGCCGTTTCCGCGATCGACCTCGCCACCTCCGACGGAGCCAAGGCAGCGCTTGGCGGCACCCTGCCGTCGGCCGGCCTCCTCGCCCAGTCGGACTGGGTCAAGACCCACGAGGACGCAGCCCAGAAGGTAGTCAACGCCCTGGTGGACACGATGCACTGGATCAGCACCCACTCCGCCCAGGAGATCGCGGACAAGCTGCCCCAGTCCTACGTCCAGAACAGCACCATCTCCAAGGACCAGTACGTCGCCGCACTGAACCAGGACAAGGGCCAGTTCCTCCCGGACGGCATCATGCCTGCAGGTGGCCCCAAGACGATCTTCGACGAAGAGAAGACCATCGGCGTTGACACCTCCAAGGTCAACATCGCCGATACGTTCACCCAGAAGTACGCCCAGGCCGCGCTGAAGCTCGAAGGCTACACCGCCGCCACCACCCCTGCCGGCAACGACGGCTAATCTCTTCTAGCTCCCAAACAATCGGCCTGCGTGGTAATCCACGCAGGCCGATTGTTTTGGTTTCTCAGGCGATCTTCATCTTGGTTGGGATCTTGTTCTGCTGACCGTCCAGACAGCGACCCAGAGCAGAACGACGACGATCAACGTCTCGGTCCCGTTGGGAGCAACACCGAACAGTCCCCAGGCAACGTATGGGACGACGAACACAAGTATCCCCGTTGCCACTGCGGCAAATACAACAGCACGAGTAGTCATCTTGCAGACCTCTCTTGCGGCCGTTGATGCTAGAGCCGGCGCGTGCTGCTTCGATCCCTCTTTTGCCATTCCTCGGATCTGAAGAACTTTTCTAGCTCCGATCCTGCATTCTCCGAGACACGTGCGTCGTCATCGGTCACGTCGAACAGGGGAAGGTAGCCTTTTTGCTCCGCTAGTTCATTCGCTATTACGAGTGCCGACTGATCCTCTGTGGACACAGACTCGCCGCTGATCACTCGCTCCGCAATGTGCTCGCACCCGGAAACTTGCATTATGACCATGAGGTCGAAGTTTCTTAGCTCATGCTCATGCCAGATGCTCTGTAGTTGAAGAGGCCCGAAGGTGGTCCTGTCCCCGGCTCTGTTTTCATGGCTTGTCATGGGACCACCGCCATGAACAGAACCGATTTCCTTACGAGGCGCATCTTCATCTCCAGCGGGAAGGTGGGCATTCCAAAACAGGACGAGCGGTCTGTTTAAACTAGGCCACAACGCTCCCGAGGGTCAACCCTTAGTCGAAGGCCCTTGGACTTAGGTGTCGATGCTGGCCATGTTGGGATAGCGGGATCCCGCAGCGGACCCTGCCGGGGCCAGTTCGTCGAGGCGCTTCAGGTCCTCTTCGGAGAGTACGACGGCGGTAGCCCCGAGGTTCTCTGCCAGGCGTTCTCGCTTCTTGGTGCCCGGGATCGGGACGATGTGCTCGCCCTGTGCCAGCAGCCATGCGAGGGCCAGCTGCCCCGGGGTGCATTGCTTCTGGTCGGCGAGTTCCTTCACCCGGTCCACGAGCTCGAGGTTGCGCTTGAAGTTGTCGCCTTGGAACCTGGGGGAGTGCCGCCGGTAGTCGTTCTCGGCGAAGTCCGCCTCGCTGCGCAGCTGTCCGGTCAGGAACCCGCGGCCCAAGGGGCTGTACGGAACGAATCCGATGCCCAGCTCTGCCAGGACTGGGAAGACCTTCGTTTCGGGCTCCCGTTCCCAGAGGGAGTACTCGGTCTGCAAAGCGGTGATGGGATGTACTGCGTGGGCGCGGCGGATGGTGTCCGGCGCAGCCTCGGAAAGGCCCAGATGCCGGACCTTTCCGGCCTGGACCAGTTCGGCCATGGCGCCCACGGTGTCTTCAATGGGGACGGTCTTGTCCACCCGATGCTGGTAATACAGGTCGATGTAGTCGACGCCGAGGCGCTGCAGGCTGGCGTCGCACGCGGAGAGGACGTATTCGGGCCTGCCGTTGACGCGCAGGAAGGATCCGTCCTCGCGGCGTTCGTTCCCGAACTTCGTGGCCAGAACGACGTCGTCACGCCGACCGGCGATCGCTTTGCCCACGAGCTTTTCGTTGGTGAAGGGCCCGTACATGTCGGCGGTGTCCAACAGGCTGCCGCCAGCGTCGAGGAAGGCGTTGATGGTGGCGAGGGACTCACGGTCGTCACCCTCGCCGTAGAACTCACTCATGCCCATGCAGCCGAGGCCGAGGGCAGAAACGGTCAATGAACCAAGCATGCGGTTTTCCATGGGGTTCTCTCCTGTAGGTGGCAGAACGTGCTGGACGGCAGGACGGTGCTCAGAGAGGGGTGCGGGTAGGGCCACTATAGGCACGTCGGGCGAAGGGGGACAACGTGGGTTCGAGTTCAATGGAAGGCGATTGGCGTCGACTATCGGCCGAACAGTTCTGCGTCGAGTTGGTCTAGGGCTTCGGGATAGCCGGCAACGTCGATCGGTCCGTACGTGGTCTCGAGTGAGACCACTCGGAACCCTGGGCCGAAGTTGACTGCCGCGAAATCCGACAGCTCCAAGTGCCCGCGGTCCAAGGGCATGCGCCCATTGACCAGGAAAGTAGCCGGACCTACCCATGAACCGTCGCGGGACTCATTTGTTACGAAGTCAACGAGTGGGGCGCGGACGGAAAGCAGGCCCCTCACCCAGCCATTGGCTACGCCTCCGGGCAATGGTTCGGGCGAACGAATCCAGAATTCCGTCCACCCGCGCCGTCGCCATAGCTTGAATCTGAGCCGGTTGATCACGCGGGCTAGGGCTGACCCCACCACCCATGTGGCCACCAAAGTGATAAAGAACATGGGAAGTGACTTGGGTTTTTCCCAGCCGATTGAAAGCAGAACGATCCAAGCAAAAGACGCGCCAACGGCATAGCCGAGGACGATTGAAAGCAGATGCTTGATCCTGGCTTTCTTCCCGGTCATGCCACACTATAGGCCCGGGCCCCACGCGTTGTCCCGGACTTGGCCCCACGGGTGCTGATGTCCGAACGGGCCGCGGACCGCGGCGGAAAGTAAATTGGTGTTGGACCACGACATGCCGTCCGGCCAAATCGACCGGCATAAGGGAACAGGAATAGGGAAATGAGCGAAATCGCGCTGCGCACTGCGAACGTCAACCGGATGGCGGCGCAGTGACGGCCAGGCTGCGGGTGTGCCTGCCCGATCAGAAACTTCTGGACGCGATGGAACCTTCCGCCGACGTCGACTTCGTGGTGTGGGACCTTGCCGGTCCTGGCCCGGCAGATGGCTTCGACCTGCTGGTGCCGCCCTACATGGGCCGTCCAGATGCGCTCGCGGCGCTGGATGGCGTGCCGGTCCGGCTGGTGCAGAGCCAGTCGATCGGGTACGACGGCGTCGCTGACGTCTTGCCGTCGGGTTGCGTTTTCGCCAACGCGGCGGGCGTCCATGAGACGTCGACGGCGGAACTCGCCTTGGGGATGATGATCGCCAGCCAGCGCGGGATTCCGGACTTTGTGCGTAACCAGGCGTCCGGAACGTGGGGCTACGGCCAGCGCGCCAGCTTGGCGGACCGCCGCGTTCTCCTGCTTGGCTACGGCGGAGTAGGCAAAGCCATTGGAGCCAGGCTGCTTTCGTTCGAAGCACTGGTGATGCGGATGGCAAGCCGCGAACGGGACGATGAACATGGCCGGATCTACGGCATCGACTCGCTGTACGAACAATTGCCGCTCAACGAGATCGTGGTGGTTAGCGTGCCTTTGTCCGATCACACCCGTGGGCTGGTGGACGCT
Organism: Arthrobacter sp. FW306-1B-G06A; assembly: GCF_058781765.1. Classification (NCBI taxonomy): domain Bacteria; kingdom Bacillati; phylum Actinomycetota; class Actinomycetes; order Micrococcales; family Micrococcaceae; genus Arthrobacter; species Arthrobacter sp. FW306-1B-G06A. The sequence goes on from NZ_JBYSXB010000022.1 coordinate 39,988, forward strand.
CGGTTCCTCGCCGCGATGCCGGACGGAGCATTGTTGGTGAACGTGGCGCGGGGTCCGGTTGTGGACACGGAAGCCTTGCTGCGAGAGACGTCTTCGGGACGGTTACGTGCTGCTTTGGACGTAACTGACCCAGAGCCGCTGCCGGCCGACCATCCTTTGTGGACGGTGCCCGGTGTGCTGATCACGCCCCATGTGGGCGGGGCAAGCTCGGCGATGTTCCCCCGGATGGTTCGGCTGATCCAGAAGCAGATTTCCTTGCTGCTGGCTGGGGAGGATCCGGTGAACGTGGTGCTGGGTACGGAGTCAGTGGCAGGGTAGGCGCCAGCGGGTGCATCGCTCGTTGTTGCCGCCATGGGGTTAGTGCTGGCCCACCGGTTCCTTGACTTGCGGCTCTGACCTGCGGGATTCCTTCCGTCCGGGCGGGTAGGCGTGGCGCTTGCCGTTCAGCGTGATGACGAGTGCGACGACGACTGGCAGGGCCGCGGCGACGGGCACCATGAGCGGGCCGGCCAGGACCAGGATGGCGGAGCCGTAGAGTGCCGATGGTGATGCCGAGTTGGATAGGGAGGCTATTGGCGGCATCCCGATAATCGCCCGCGGCGCAGAGGATGGCGGCCTGGTTATAGATGCCGATCGCGCCAAGGCCGGGGTCCCAGACGGTCATGAGGACGACGGCACCGGCGATGGTTCTGCTGCCGAGCCGCAGAAGGAGCATCGCGATGGCGATTGGCGCCGTCGTGGTGATCAGCGAACGGCGTGGCCGGGAGTCAACGGTGATGCCCGCGATCCAGTTGCCGATGAGGCCGGATGCACCGAGGACGGTGAGGGAGAGACTGACGGCGTATTTGGGCAGGCCGCCTTCGCGGATGAACGGCGCGATCTAGGTGAAGAGCGCGAAGTGGGCGAGCACCAACAGGGTCCATGCGATGGCCGCGGATTTCACGCCGGGCTGAGTGATGGCCATACGCATGGAGGGGCGGACGGCGTCGGGGATTCGTCGGACTTCGGGGAGCAGCCAGAGAGCTAGTCCGGTCTGCAGCAGGCCGAAGCCTGCCAAGAAGAGGAAGGCTACGCGCCAGCCCTGGCGCCAGGCAGGGACCACGTTGGACGCCACAAGTCTCGCAACACCGCCACCGGCTTCCCCAATCTCACGACTTACACCACTGCCCCAGGCACACCGCCGGTGCCGAACTGTTTCGCACAGGAAGGTTCCGATCTTGATTAGTCACATCTGCGATGACCCCTATGCGACGGTCCCGGCGGCTTGCGATGGTGCCGGCTCTCTTGTCGCGATCACCACTCCCTTGATACCTCATCCGTCCAAGTAGTGGTCCTCCGAGTCCCATCCAAGCTCCTCAAGAGCATCCTCCAGTACCGACCAGATTTCCGAGGACTTTTGAGGCCGTTCCTCCCTGGCAACGGCCAGTAGTTGTTTGCGAAGACTCCGTTCTTCGTCACTAAGTCCTTCTGTATACAGTGGGGCGAGTAGGTAGGAATGGCTGTCTGACGAAAACGCTCCGATGGCATCGAGGAATATCTCTAGCCCTCGACCCGCTGCCGAAAGCGCAGCGGCAGAGTCTTCGTCGAACTGTGCCCGCCTATTCGCGGCGGCGACCGATATAAAGTCGAGCTGTCCCTGCCAAATGTGCCGCTTCGAGTCATCTGCGTGGAGACTCAAGACCGTGCCGAAAGGTCGACGTTGTTCTAACCTTTGCTTCGGCAGTGCACGCCGCACATCATGGATGATCTCGTGAAAATGATCGTCTTCTAGTCCAAAACCGACAAATAACATGTGGTGGGTAACGAGGTGTGCTTTGACCAATGCAGAAAGGGCTTGGCGATTGGTGTTGTGGTCTAAGTAGTCGTCGCGAGTCAAAACGATTGATTCCGGTTTGCTCACTGTCCCGTGGAGTTTGAGCAACCAGCGATCACCCGCAACTGGGTGATCGTCGGGAATTACTGTCCGGACAAGTTCCGCATCGCGGCAGGCGTTCTCGAACAGCGCATCGTAGTTCAAGGTGATGGCCCCCGACGATGGCATCGTCGCAATCAGCGCTGGCGCAAGTCCGTATCGGCTCCGCGTTACTTCAGCGCATACGGCATCTCGAAAGCTGCGGGATATGGTCTTTTTCTGGAGCGCGAATAGTCTTTCAAGTATTCCAGCTTGGTCGAGAAGTGGAAGTTTCTCGAATACTTCGGCATCGATTTCTCCAAGATCGACGTATGCCGTTAGCCGCTGCAGGAGCGTTCTCCAGGAGGGAGAACCGGCGCTAACGCTGACGCCAGCGCCCAAGAATGGGACGAGTCCACCTTTCTTAGCTTCCTCGCCAAGTTCAGCAGCACGGGATAGTTCCGCGGATTGGAGAGACCCCCAGTAGTTGTCCCTTTTAGCGCGCCGCAGCTTCTGTGCCAACGAGTACGCAGACTTGTCTCGAAGGACAACAACAAAATCCACTGTGTAGGTCTTACTGGCTGAAGAGGCTGCTTCGAGTAGCGCTGTCAGCATCGCTCCCAAGTGGCGATCAGCGCCTCCGCCTGCTGTCCCAAAAAAGGGAACGGCCAACAAAGGTAGCGTTCGATTGTACTGCCTGGTTCCGATGGCGTCAACGGCTTCCTCGGCGAAAGCATGAATCCGGTCTTTCAGGGCACCACTTGGCCAAACATTGTCCACGGTAACGGAGGTCAACACTGGCAGCGGAGAATCGTCGGTCCACCCGATGATTGCTTGGGCAAGCCTGGAACCGTCGCGAAAGTCAGGGCCGGCCGATTCCTGGGCCAGGTCGTCCAGAGTAGGAATGTCCGCAGTCCAGTTTTCGCGAATCCTCACTTGCGTACTAGTCGGGAGGAGCCAGGCGTCACAATTCAGATGCAGTATATCGGCCATTACAACGAACACGTGAGGAAGCGGCGCCAGAACCTCAGGTCGACTGGAATCTCTGTTCATGTCTGGAATTTTACAGTGAGGCGTTGATCATCCTCGTTGTGGTAGCGGTCATCATAATTACCAACTGGTGGCGTCCAAAGGCAAGGATTCCCGTCCGATGGTACGTTAGTCGGGTAAATTGAAAATGACGGTGGCAGCATCCGGGCGCTGGTCAGTAGGCTCGATCAAGTCCTGTAGCTTCTGGCTTCGATGAATGCGTAGAGAACATCCATCACAGCAGGGCTACGAGCCCGTCAGCTTTAAAGACACGGAACTCGATTCACCATCAACCGCGAAGAGCCCGTTTCAGCACTTGATCAAGACTCGGATCCTCCGGCTCGGAGGCTGGCCGCTCCTTGACTCTAGATGAATGTTTAGAGAACATGGATCGCAGCGGGGCTCCGAGCCCTTCAGCCTCAGGACGCGGATCCTATTTCACCTGACTTCGGTCATTTGGCTTAGTGCCTGGCCCGCGGGTTCCGGATCGCGTTGAGGACTGCTTGTTTGTGGTCGGGGATGGCGGGCTGGAATGTCTGCTCGGTGCCGTTGATCGCGATGGTGGCTGAACGAAGCGGCCGTAGTTGGCGGATCAGGTTGCGGATCGCGAGCCCGGTCCGGTTCTGTGCTTCGCGGCTGAGTGCCAGCGCGGTGAACACGATGGTCAGGTGGGCTTCGATCGCATCCTTGGTGCGGTGGAACATGGGCCGGGCCCGTAGGTCGGTCTTGGACATCCGGAAGGACTGCTCGACATGCCACAGGTCGTGGTAGCTGGAGATCACCTCGCCGGCGGGCATCACGCCGATCGGGATGTTGGTGACGTAGCCTTTCAGCCTGACCAGGCGTCGTGCACGCGCCAGCGATGCTTCATCGAGTGAGCGGCTGCCGTTGCTGGTCTTGATGAACCGTGGCGCCCGGGCGGTTTTCTCGCCTGCGATGACTGCACGGGCCTTGTCTTCCTGCAGTGTGAGGGTCGTGTTGTCCCGCGCTGCCCGTTTCGCCGAGTACGCCCACACCGCGCGCAAGGACCCTGGGTGCTGCTGGGGGTCCCAGACTGGTTCGGCTTTCACATACGGATCGCTTGCGACGCCGCCGCGGCCATTGCGCGGGGTGATGGTGTCGATGATCTGCCCGTCGGTGAACGCGTCTCCGTGCCAGCGGAAATGGGACTCCAGATCAACGGGAGCCTTGGTCACCCGGGATCCGACGATGAACCTCAAGCCCGCCTCATCGAGCTCTTTGAGGTTGGATGCGGACAGCATCCCCGCGTCGGCGACCACGACCATGTCGGCCAGGCCGTGCCGTTCCTGGAAGGCCTGGATGATCGGGACGATGGTGGTGGTCTCTGCCGTGTTGCCCTCGAAACAGCCGATCTCAAGCGGGAAGCCGTGCCGGTCGACCAGCAGGCCGACCACGACCTGGGGGGTCGACCCGGCGTTCCTTGGAGTAGCCGACCTTGCGCAGCTCGTCCTCTTTCTCGGCCTCGAAGTACAAGGTGGTGACGTCGTAGAGACACAACGAGACATCCCCGCGGGTCACCGCATGGTTGAAGCAAGCGGCCGCGATGAGGTCCCGATAGCCGCGGCCGGCGCACCGGCTCAGCGTGCGGCGCTTCGTCTTCTCGCTGGCGGGCCTCTGACCCAGGTCGCTCAGGACCCGTCCGGTGTCCAGGATCGAGGTCGGCTCCACGATCCTGGCGATCACCAAGTCACGGAACGCCTCGTCCTCGACCACGGCGAACCCCAGGCCGGAGTAGACCTCGGCAAGCACCTCGTACAACAGCAGGGACGACGTACCGATCACCTGCGGGGCAGCCACCCGCGGCTGCTCGACTCCCCGGCCAGTCAGACCAGGGTCGGCGAACAGCGCCGGGACCGCCGTGGGCGCGACCATCCGGGCTTTCCTCGGCGCGGCTTCCAGACCCAGATCGAACTCGTCCTGGCCGGCATCGAGAAGCATCCCGCGGGCCTGCTCCAGCAAGAGCCCAAGCTCGGCCTCCGTATGCGCTGACCCGAGATGAGCCACGATCCGCCGCCGCCCATCGACGTACTCCGCGATCTGCACAGCCGTCGCGCCCGAGGCAGTCCGCACCCGCCTCACCCACGCCATAACCCGAGTCTAGGACACCAATTAGTGCCTCAATGGCCCATCCCCTGAGGCATCGCCGCAGATCAACGCCCCAAACCCCCTCAACCCGAGACAAGGTGACCAAAGTCAGGTGAGAGGCGTCGATCCGCGATAGGAGGGAGGCCATTCGCGTGGTTCGTTCGTTTGTGTTCGTCGTTTTGGGACCCAGGTGATCCCGTCCGTAACAGAGGGTCGGACATTCTTGGGGAAGCTTTTGCCGCTTTAGATTCCGGAATGTTCTACCCAGAGCCGCCGAATAGACACGGCCTCCTTGATAGCAAGTGCTGCCACTGTTGCATCCTCGTGCGACCACACGCGCATGACGGTCCATCCGGACGATTGGAGAAGCTGAGTTATCTGGCGGTCACGCTGAACATTGCCAGCTATCTTTGCGTCCCAGTATTCCGTATTTGACTTGGAAGGTTTGTAATGAGCAATGCAGCCATGCCAAAAGCAACCGTCTACGAAGACTGCCAACTTGATTCTTGGGAAGGCGATGTCGATCTTGCCTTGCACGCTGGGGAGCGGACGATACTGTACGTAGTAGCGGAGGCCGAGTTTGAAGAGCTCATGCCGAAGGGTCAGCTCTGGTTTCGTATCCCGCGAGCGGTTTCCCTGCATGACCCTTCTGGAGGTCGGGGTGCTCGCCCAAGACTCCTTCATTGACTTATATTATCGACTGTACAACGCCTAAGAGTTAACCCGCCTCATCCTTGGAGCCGGTTGTTGTTCTTTGATGCCACCCATCGCCGCCAACGCCTGCGTGGCGTTCATTCGAAGAAGACCTACGGGTCCAAACTCTTGGGCTGTCGCTTCAGCCACTTGCGATATGCCGAGGCTGGCTAGCAGTGACCTGGCTGCAGCTTTTGCAAGGGGTGGGGGCACGCTGTTTCCCACCTGCCGATGGCCGTGCCAGTTCGTGGTGTGGAAGCGAAACCAATCCGGATAACCGTGGATCCGTGCGGCCTCTCTAACTGTGATAACTCTGGCCTCAAGTGGGTGGATCGGCCGCGGCGAAGTATGCGCCCCCCTCTCGGTTCCCGAACCTGCTCGGAGAGTTCGGGATGGCGCGTCCAGGGCGAGTCGGAAGAGTCTGCTTTTCGGTTCGACCGTGCCGGATAAGGTACGAACAAATCGTTCAATAGATCGATCCGTGTGAACGGTTCGACGTGAGTTCGTGATTATTCTCGAATCGGACGGTCGAGGCCTCGAGAAGTCATCCGGGGACCTCTCCAATCCGGCCAAGAGCCGCGCGTAAGGACTTGTCGTTCCGGAGCGTCGCGAACGGTCGGCAGTTGTTAGACCAACTTCGTCTAATGTCAGTAACTCTGGATATTCGCCGATTGATGGCAATCCATCGAGTGCATCTGAAACAGTGAAACGCTCAGTGGTTTGTTGCAGATTTTCTGGAGCCTCCGGCCCCAGGGCGCCGAGTATAACTAATCGACGGCGAATTTGCGGAACACCAAAATCTTGGCTGTTGACGGTCTGATGCTGCCCAGAAATGGTATACCCGGCGGACGAAAGCTGTCGAAGTGCCTTTGTCCTTATTTGGTCGAATTTGGTTTCTAGTAGCCCGGCAACGTTCTCCAAGCAGAAGACTCGAGGACGCACTTCGAGGACAAGGCGCACGAACTGTAGTAACAGATCGTTGCGTTCATCACTTGGCTGCCGTTTCCCGCCCGTCGAGAACCCCTGGCACGGTGGACCCCCAATTATCGCGTCTACCTCACCAGGCCAAGCACGGTTGGGGTAGAGCCGGTTGTATCCCTTCCGAGCCGCTGAAACTAGTGCCTCGGCGGTCAGGGTGCTTGCATCGCGACACAATACCTCGCAGTCAGGAAAGTTGAATCGATGGGTTGCAGCATGGACGGCGTCGTACTCTACTGCTGCCACGACGTCGAATCCGGCCTGCTCAAACCCGAGGCTGAGACCGCCCGCGCCTGAAAACAGGTCGATTGCAAGGGGACGCCTGCGGATTGCATTCGCAGGTGTCGTCAGTGGCGGCGGGCAGGATGAAATAAATGGCACTAATGAACGATCGCACACTTAGCCCAAAAATGCACGGTACCGGGCTGTGTTATGTGAGGAAAGCCAGGACGCGATGAGGCATGATGGCAACCATGCAGAGTTCACCGATCGATCACACCATCGAAGCGGGCGCCGAGAAGCGCTTCTTCATTGAGATGCTAGTGAAGGACATCGAGCTGTTGCCAGCCATCGTAGATCTGGTGGACAACAGCGTAGACGGTGCCCGAAACGTCTCAGACGGCGGTCCTATGGACGGGCAGTGGGTGAGCATAACCGTTGGGCCGAGCGAATTTGTCATCGAAGATAACTCCGGGGGCATCTCTGCGGACATTGCTCGCCATTACGCCTTCCGGTTCGGGCGCGCCAAGGAATTTGTTGGAGTCAAACGATCTGTTGGCCAGTTCGGCGTTGGGATGAAGCGAGCGATATTCAAGCTTGGTCGTTCCTTCAGCGTTAGGTCTACGTTCCGCGGAAACGGTTCCGGTTATGGTTCGAGATTTGCGATGAGCGTCGATGTGGAGGCGTGGTCTAGATCGACGGAGTGGACGTTTCAGTTCGAAACTGTCGAAGAGGGGCTTGATATTGATGAAACTGAAAACGCGGGAACGAAAATCATCGTAGACAAACTGCATCCTAGTGTCGGGGACGACTTGGCGGATGCCGCAATTGTGCAGCAATTGAAGACAGAGTTACGGATTCGCCACCAACAGTCCATTCAGGCTGGACTCGAACTTCGACTTAACGGCGAGCGGTTGACAGCATCTCGCCCAGCGCTCCAGTCGTCGAATCTGATACAGCCAATCGTCAAGAATTTTACCGTTGAATCCGATTCCGGCTCGGTCGACGTGAACCTCTATGCCGGCACCGTTTCTCCGCCCAGAAAAGATGGCTCACCCGATCTTGCGGACGAAGGGCAGGCGGAGAACTTCCAAGATGCTGGCGATGCCGGCTGGTACCTTTTTTGCAACGACAGGTTGCTTTTGGTGGCGGACCGGAGCCCCCTGACCGGATGGGGCAGTCCAGCCGCCTCTTATCATCCTCAGTATCGTCATTTCAGAGGATTCGTTTACTTGTCTGCCGACGATGCTTCGCTGTTGCCGTGGAACACGACCAAGACAGCTGTTGACCGTGATTCCGAGATATTCAGAGGTGTTCAATCTGAAATGAAAACTGCGTTGGTAGGAGTGCAGGCGGCGATTAACAGGGTTAAGGTTGAGCGTCAACGGTCTCTGGAAGAAGAGGACAAGCCGGTCATCGTATCGGCCTTTGATGAGACCGCTGATCGTCCTATCAGCGAGCTCGCGCATTCGGACCGAATGGTGATACCGCCGGCACCAACTCGTCCCAGCATTGTTGTGCCGGCGGCAAGAATTCAACGAATTCAATACTCGGTCGACCGGGACAAGTATAAAGAAGTGGAGGCTGCTCTCGCGGCAAGCTCCGGGTCTGAAGTGGGGCGGTTGACCTTTGAGTACTTCTATAACGAAGAGATCGCCTAATGGCTCGACAATACGAGTTTCGGCCCGCGAAAGCGGCTCAACGGCGGATGATTGTCGACGCGTGCCGTAGGCTCACTGCCGTCGCTCCGTTGGAAGATTATCAGTACGTCGGCTTCGGCGGCCTTGAGTTCATTGATTTTGTCGAATTCCATCGGGCGCTAGGCATCCAAGCCATGACGAGTATTGAACGATCAGTCGATATTAATCGACTTGAGTTTAATAAGCCCTATAAGTGGATAGAGCTGCTCATAGGGGAAGCCAGGGACATGCTTAGCCAAGTAGATTGGAATAACCTGTCCATAATTTGGCTCGATTATACAGACTTACTCACGAGGGACATTCTCAGGGATGTCGAATACGTGGTCCGATCCTGCTTGCCGGGGAGTATCGTCATTGTAACCGTAAATGGAGCTTCAACTGGGATACCTTTACCGCTTCGTCTGCCAAAGCTAAGAGAGAACCTGGGTGACGCGGTATCAGGAGCCCTCACGGATAGCGACATGACTGGGTGGGGGCCCGCACGGGAACAACGACGCATTCTGAATGAGCGTGCCCACACCACAGCCCGTGAGGCTCACAACGGGTCATTCCGGCAATTGTTTAACTTCGAATACGCCGACGATGCAAAGATGCTGACATGGGGCGGTGTGGTCTTGAGTCCGGCGCTTGCAAGGACAGTCGACGGTTGCCGATTTGAGGATCTGTCGTTTATCAGATCGGAGGTCGACTCCTTTGAAATAAAGGTCCCTTTCCTCACTGACCGGGAAATGGCATATCTCGAATCAGAGCTGGGCGGATCTAACGCGGCTCGTCCTTCGCTGAAGGGCGTGGATCGATCTGACATCAGGGCGTTTGCTGACATGTATCGCTGGCGCGTCGGCAACCGCTGATTCCTTGAAGAATCAATTGTGCCCCTGGTTGTCTGTCTGTCCAGCTGGTTGGAGCGCTGTCAGGCACTATCGCATGCTATTTCAGAGCAGGGCATATCGATTCCGACCGCGTCTCCCCGACAGCACGTCGCTGCAATCCGTCGGCGGCCTCTGTCCCGATGGCGCCCCAGGCCGATTACCGGCTCTCCATGCAACGGCCGGCGCTCAGTTTTGCCCGTGGCCCGCCAAGTAATGCGCTTCGGTCAAGGTGATATCTGGGTAGCCGTGAACCGGGCACGCTCAGCTCAGTAGCCCCACCGGCCGCCTGAGCAGGAAGTAGCCCTGGGCAGATCAAGCTCACTCTACTATTTGGAAGCATCGTCGCTACCAATTCAAGAGGCCCCGACGCTGCGACTGCATCAGGACACGCTCCTGCCCCTGGCGTTAGAGGCTCTTCGTGGTTGGTGGGGAAATGAGTTCGTGTCGTTGAAGACAAGGGGGCCCGTGGCCCTGCTGGGATGAGTGTGTCTAAGCATTCAACCTGGAACAGGACCACGAGCCTTGAACGAGCCTACCGGGGTCGCAGCTGAGGCTGCCACCAGCATCTTCAACCTGCCCGATTACCGTGTCATTTCCACCGGCGTGAGCTCCGATGGCGGCCGCCGGGTCATTGTCGAAACCGACCAGCCGCCGGGCTGCCCCACGTGCGGGGTGGTTGCGTCGCGGCGGAAGGAACGACGCTTCCAGCGGATCCGGGACATTCCTGTCGCCGGCCCGGTGGAGGTCCTCTGGTCCAAGTACCGCTGGTATTGCGAAGAACCGGCGTGCGAGAGGCTCTCGTTCTTTGAGTCCACTGCCCAGGTCCCGCGGCGTGCCCGCTCGACCGGCCGGCTCCGGGACCAGCTCGTGGGTGCGGTCATCCGTTCGGGCCGGGCCGTCTCGGAGACTGCTGCCGCGTTCGCGGTGTCTTGGTGGATGGTCCGTGTCGCGCTCAATGAAGCCTGCTTTCTCACCCTTCCGAATGTGGACCAGCTGAGTCCAAGAATGCTGGGCATCGATGAGCACCGGTTCCGGTCCGTGCGCTACTTCCAGGACCCCGAATCCAAGGCCTGGACGCGGTTCGAGCCCTGGATGACCACGATCGTTGACCTGGACACCGGCCAGGTGCTGGGCGTCGTGGACGGCCGGGACCACAAGGGCGTCGGTGAACGCGTCGCCATGCCAGCGGAAGTGCGAGGCCAGGTCGTTCGGGGCCTTCGTCATCCGGGAGCCAACGATGAAGCGCAGGTTCGCGTCATCCAGCTCGCGCAGGTTGGACGCCGAGAGCATTCCCGCATCGGCCACGACAACCATGTCGGCCAGGCCGTGGCGGGCCTGGAACTGCTTGATGACCGGGACGATGGTCGCGGTCTCGGCCTTGTTGCCTTCGAAGCAGCCGATCTCCAGAGGGAATCCGCCGCGATCCACGAGCAGACCGACGACGATCTGCGGGTCGACGCGGCGTTCCTTGGAATACCCGACCTTGCGCAGCTCGTCTTCCTTCTCGGCCTCGAAATAGAGCGTGGTGACGTCGTAAAGCACCAGGGAGACGTCCCCGCTGGTGCTGGCGTGCTCGAAGCACCAGGTCGCGATCCGGTCCCGGTACTTGCCCGCAGCAGCCCGGCCGAGAGTGCGTTTCATCGTGGCGTAGCTGGCCGGTGCCTGGCCCAGGTCCCGCAGGATTCTGCCGGTATCCAGCAGCGATGCGGGTTCGACGACCCGGGCGATCACCAGGTCGCGGAACACCTCGTCGCCGAGCCCGTCGAATCCCAACGCCGTGAATACCCCGGCCAACGCGCCGAAAAGGATCCGCGAGTCCGTGCCCACCACGCGTCCGGGACCGTCACGCCCCAGAGGTGCCACCGTGCCCGCAATGTCGAACAATTCCGGCCCGGCAGGCACGACCAGGTGCTTCACCGGAGGCTCGGGCTCGACGCCGAGCTCGAGGACGCCCTGGGCAGGGTTCTCCAGCAACTCGCGGGCCCGCTGGAGCAGCACGCCGAGCTCGGCTTCCGTATGCGCCGAGCCCACGTGCTCCACGATCCGCTGACGACCGCGCACATACTCGGCGATCTGCACTGCCGTCGCCCCGGAAGCTGTCCGAACCCGCCTGATGAACACCACACCGGCGACACTAGAACAAATCCTGTTAGTGCGTGAAAAAGCACCAATCCGAACACATCACCGCAGGTCAGAGCCCCGGTCGACCGCGATGCCGCGACCCGTGAGCCAAGTCAGGTCAGAGGGTCTTGACGATGTCTTAGATACTTTCTAAGAGCGCCAGAGCCTCCGCCTGACTGACAGTTTCGCGTCTCGCTGTGCCGGGAGAAACCTTGGCGGAGCGGGAGAGAATTAGCGGGCCTGACGCGCCGGCATTCTCATCAGGAATACCCACAACAAAGGTAACTGTAGGCCTCTCCAGAGGTTCGGATTCGTGGACGATACGACTCGGAATCGTGTAGATTTCACCCTGTCGGACGATTCGATCAGTTTGGGGTAAAAGGTCGTATCGGCCCGCGGCCTCAAATCCATTTGTCTCTCCATAGCGAACTTGTACCGCCGCGAGTGCACCACGTGCATTCGCAATTGGCAAGAAGGTCTGATCTCTCAGGGACCCAGCCAGGACCACGCTGGTTAAGTGCCACGTGTGATCGTGGATATTTCCAGCGGGATCTGGAGACGCAATCTCCCTGTCCCACATATGAAGTCTCGCAAAACCTCCAGAAGGAAGGTTAGCCAGGTGGCTCAAGTCATAGTGCACGAACCCGAGGGGGTGTTTGGTCACTGGAATTTGAGGCATTGATTCGCGAATTTCCGAAACCAATACATCGCGAAAACCTTTTGTTATCTCGCCCTTTGACAGGACAATTTCTACGAGTCGAGAAATCACGTGCTGCGCCCCTTGAATACCAGCTGTCGAATTTCTTCCAATGATTCCGTGGATAAATCAGGAGATTCACACAATTCCCGAAGCGTTCCATCTAGTCCTTTAACTTTGGATGATTTGAGAATAGATTCCACGTCATTAGAATTTAGCATTCGCCAGTCTGAAGGAAGGGAATCTGTGCTATCGAACTGAATTTCGGAAGAGCGCTCACAATGTTGATTGAACTCATCTCTAAGAGATTCGTAGTACCAGGAAGAATCGGGGATGAAAAGTCCATTCTGAGATTTGTCTGAAACGGTAACAGCGACCATTGTTGAACTCATGTCCTGACGGAGCGGACTGTATGTCTGTGTGAGATAAACACGGGCGGCGATTCTTGTCATCCTTGAATACCACGCGCATGCGACGATGCAAGCTAAAATTTCATTTCGGACCGTCTCAGCTGTGCTTACTGATCCATCAACTCGGTGTTTATTTCGATACTCTGCATATTGATTACACAAATTCGGTTCCGTGGGATCCAGGATCAGCATGTTGTAAGGAACAGTTCGGCTTTTTTCTTCCGCGAGCTGTGGCAGTACACGCTCCCGCTGCCACCTTCCCGAGCCCCCTCGGAAGGACCACTCCTTGGCTCCATTCAGGGACTGAGCAAGCTCTCCGGAAATCTTTTGTGCGATTACGGTATAGGGACTCTTGGAGTGAACTAAATCCGTAACACCCTGGCTGATTTCATCGGTGTCTTTTCGCACTCTTCTTTGGGTGCGCCAAATCTGATAGCTAAAAACAGTTGCTACTGAAAACACTGTGCATAATATTGACACGATGTTGTCTGCGACTATCTTTGATCCAAAGATCCCTATCATTCCTAATGGAACGAGAATTGCTACGACTACAAGGGAAGCGATCGTCTCGCCCGCTCCGTCGAAGTGAGACTTAACCCAGTTCTGGAACCTATTTCTGAAATTAACTTCTGAACGAATCAAATTTTCTCCCGCTATTGTTAAGGCTGACCGCGCTGCTGGGTGCCTGCAACTCCTCATATACCAGCTCGCTCAACATCATCAGCAAGGCCTTCATCTTTGTCTTGTCTCCTAGCGCCTGCAGGCTCAGGTTGTAATGGCTGTCCATCGAGTTCGACACCGCATCGGTGACGGCCTTCTCTAGGTGGGGACTGCCGCCGAAGTGGCTTCGCGAGTTGTTCTGTGCCTGCTTCTGCAACGTCTCGTTCTTCACCAGCTCGCGTCGCACGCCTTCCACGAAATGCGCCACTGCATCCAGTTCCTCGCCCTCGAACGGCAGGTTGGCCTGCTGGATGATCTCTTCCCATGTCGCAAGGACGGGATCCTTCGCCTGCCCGGTACCGACCTCAGTCGGCGGTTTCAGTAGCGCATCCTCGCCGGAGAGCTGAAGCTGGGCCAGTCCCTTGTCCTTGAGCGCGTACCTCGCAAGCACCACGTCGGAGAGGTCCAGCGCCACCTTCGCGTCGTTGACGCGGAGAACAGGCAGGAGGTGCTTGTAGTAGATCGAGCGCTTCTCCAGGTCCGTGTCTGCGAAATCGACGATCTGGGAGAGGAAGTCGTAGGCGCGGACAAAGGATCCGAGATCCTTGCGGAACAGGTCCAGTTCGTCCTGCGCGGCCTTGTCGCCCTCAGCCACCGCGGCATTGTAACGGGTGTTGAAGCGGGACTTCGCCGGGGCCACCCAGCCCGAGAGGGCGTTGTTGCCGGCCTCCAGGACGTAGGACTTCACCAGACCGTCCACCTCGGACTCAAGGTAAATCTGCGCGACGTCGAGCTTGTTCTGTAGATCGTGGACCACATTCGGATCGGAGACGCCTTCTAGCGAGGCCTCGCGGAAGTAGGGCTGGAAAGAAACCAGAATTTCGTCCGGATCGTTGACGAAGTCCAGCACAAACGTTTGGTCCTTGCCGACGGCGGTCCGGTTCAGCCTGGACAAGGTCTGCACGGCGGAGACTCCAGAGAGTTTTTTGTCCACGTACATCGCCACGAGCAGCGGCTGGTCGAAACCGGTCTGAAACTTGTTGGCGACCAGCATGATTTTGTACTCGTCGGTGGAAAACGCCTCGGGAAGCGTGCGCCCCTTGAGCCCGGGATTCATGTTGAGCTCGGTGAACTCCTCGGGGCCGGATTCGTCGTCGTTCACTTCACCGGAGAAGGCGACCATGGTGCCCAGGCCGGAGTAACCGGCGTCGTGGATGTACTTGTCGATTGCGAGCTTGTACCGGACCGCTTCCTTGCGGGAACCGGTGACTACCATGGCCTTGGCTTTGCCGTCGAGGCGCCAGGCGACGTTGGCGCGGAAGTGCTCCACGATCACCTGGACCTTCTGGCTGATGTTGTAGGGGTGCAGCTTGACCCAGTTCATCAGCGACTTCAGCGCCTCGGATTTCTCCACCTGCGCGTCGTCCGAGTCGTAGTCCCGGCCCTCGTGGGTGAGCCGGTAGGCCACCTTGTAGCTGGTGTAGTTCTGCAGCACGTCCAGGATGAAGCGCTCCTCGATGGCCTGCTGCATGGAGTAGAGGTGGAACGGCTGCGGCAGCCCGTCCGGGCCCTTGCGGCCGAACAGCTCCAGGGTCTTGGCCTTGGGCGTGGCGGTGAAGGCGAAGTAGCTGATGTTTTTGGCATCGGCACGCTCGGCCATTTCGGCCGCCAGGTAGCTTTCGACGTCGAACTCGCCTCCGTCGTTGACATCCGCCAGTTCCTCCGCGGAGAGGACCTTCTTCAGTTTGTTTGCGGTGGATCCGGTCTGTGAGGAGTGCGCCTCGTCCGCGATAATGGCGAAGTTCCGGCCCTTCAGCGCCTGGGATTCCGCGATGGCCTTCAGCGCGAACGGGAAGGTCTGGATAGTGACGATGATGATCGGCGTCCGGGCCACCAGTGCGGCAGTAAGTTCGGCTGACTTGGAACCGGCGTTGCCGCGAATGGGAACGACGACGCCAGACTTATGCTCGATCTGGTAGATCGCGTCCTGCAGCTGGGCATCCAGCACCGTCCGGTCCGTCACGACGATGACGGAGTCGAAGATCTTCTCGTTGCCGCCCCCGTGCAGGGAGCTGAGCTGGTGCGCGGTCCAGGCGATGGAGTTGGTCTTGCCGGAGCCGGCGGAGTGCTGGACCAGGTAGCGGTTGCCCGGACCCTCGGTCCGGGCGGTCTCGACGAGCTGGTTGACCACGTCCCACTGGTGGTAGCGGGGGAACAGCAGGGACTTGCGGACTTCCCGCTCGCCGGTGACGGGGTTGGTCTTGTCGCTGATTTGCAGGTGCAGGAATTTGCCGATGATGTTCAGCCAGAAGTCGCGCTGCAGGACCTGTTCCCAGAGGTAGCTGGTCGCCGAGCCCTTGGGGTTGACCGGGTTGCCGGCGTGGCCGTCATTCCCGAGGTTGAAGGGCAGGAAGTAGGTGTCCTTGCCCTTGAGTTCGGTGGTCATCTGGATTTCGTCGTTGCTCACGGCGAAGTGCACCAAGGCGCGGCGGCCGAAGGACAGCAGCGGCTCGTCCTTGTTCTTGCTGTTGCGAGGGTGCCGGTCCTTGCGGTACTGCTCGACGGCGTCGTTGATGTTCTGCGTGAAATCGGTCTTCAGCTCGATGGTCGCGACCGGCAGGCCGTTGACGAACAGGACCAGATCGATACTCTTCATGGTGTCGACGGTGGAGTAGTGCACTTGGCGGATGACCCGGAGGCGGACCTTGCCGTACCGCTCGAGCGTTTCCGGGTTCAGGCCCATGGCCGGCTTGAACTGGCACATCTCGAACCTGGCCGCGACATCCTTGAACCCGGTGCGCAGGACCGAAAGCATGCCGGCTTCCTTAGCCGCCGGCTTGTCCAGGACCTTGCACAGCCGGTCCAGGAGCAGCCGCTGGGCCACCTCGTGCTCGGCGGGGGAGTCCGTTGGCTTCAGGACTTTGGCCAGCTGCTCCGGCTGGGTGTCCGCCAGCCACGCGAAGACATCTTCCGGCACAAGCGCGCGGCTCGCGTCGTAGAGTTCGCTGGCCTTGCGGTGCGGCTCGTAGATCCATCCCTCGGCGGCAAGGGCCTGGCAGATCTCGTCCTCGAATGTCACTTCATTGTGCTGCGCCATACGGTTCCCCCTAGAAACTGTCGAAAAAGTCCTGGTCCAGCTTTTTCACGACTACTGTGCGGTCGACTTGGACACCGACGCCGTACTCGAACATGAGCGACGCCAGCCGCTGCCCGTCGATGAGAATCAGCGTGTAGTGTGCAGTGTCGCGGGCGACCGCTCTCGCCGCGGTGGTGAACGTCGAGGTGGTGATGAAGATGCCCTTGGTGGCTCTGAATTGTCCCAGCGCCCCGCTGAATGCCTGAACCTCCGGGGCTCCGACATTGTTGCCCTCGGAGTAGCGCTTCGCTTGAAGATAGACACGGTCGAATCCAAGTGCGTCCTGCCAGACAATACCGTCGATGCCTTTGTCCCCCGAGCGCTGCGTTGGCTTGAGATTATCCTCCCGGTCGGTCCCGTACCTGAGGGCCTTTACGACAAAGGGAATGAGGCGTTCAAAGGCGTCAGGGGTCAGCTCCAAGAGATTTCGGTAAATCTCATCAATGACGACTTGGTTAAGTTGTGCCGCTGATTGTTCGAGTGCCTCCGACGGGTCGGAGTCCGCGCCCGCGCCCGCGGCTAATTCGGGCTGAACGGCTGTCAATCCGGTCGCGGGCGCAGCCTTCGGTGCGCTGGACTTGGCCTGATACTGGCGATAGGACTCATACTCCTGCAGCGTCTGATAGGTAATCGGCGACCCGTTCGATGCGCGGCGAAGACCTTCCTCACTGATCCGGTACTGTCCGCGAGCCTCGCGAACCAGCAAGCCTGCCTTCATAGAATCAAAGACTGCCCAATTGATCCTGTTGGCCCAGCGGGCCTCGCCCGAGGACATGATTTCACCCATGTCTTCATCCGACAATTGGGTACGTTCAGCCACGGCATTTCGAATTTCAGCATTCCGACGTACCTGGCCGTCAGACATGGTCCTTAGGACGGGGTCAACGAATCCATGCCACTGAGGCAGCGTCATGACTATGCTGTTCCTTCTCGAACATCGATTTTGCCGGTGACGGCAGCGGATATGAGAGCGGAGCGGCGCTCCTCGAGTAGGTGTACGGCCTTTGTCGCCGTGTCTACGAGCCGAGTCAGCGCATCGGTTTCCCGGCAAAGTACTACATCAATTTGTGACTGTTCGGCACGCGGCGGTAGCGGGAGTCGAATATTTTTTAGAGCCGTCGTCGAGATGTTGTTCGCGAGTCCCTCGGCCCCGCTAATGCTGCCTTCCACCTGTTCCCGGTACAGCTGCGAGTTGAGGAACCACTCCAGGAAGTCCGCATCGATGTCCGGCTTCGGCACAAATCGGAACGTTTTGTCGGAGAGAATCAGGCTCGAGTCGAGCCTTCTCACGCGTGCGGCCGAGCCGACGAGCTTAGGCGATCCACTTGCGCGTGAGACCAACAGGTCACCGACCTTAACTACGATTGCTGGATCGACAGTGAAATTGCTCGGGAGTTGCTTGTTCTCGCTCTCCCTGAAGACGCCACCATTTACGCACCCTGACTTGAGGACGCCCCAAGATCCGGAACTAGCTGGGATACCGTCCGCTTGCGGACTTACCCCTTGATCGATGCGTCTCACGGCAAACTTGAGGCGACTATCTGCCCAGTGAACCGGGATGTCGCCGAGCCAAGGGATGCCCGAGGGTTTGGTGGGGGCCGTGGGGTCGAGGCCTTTGGTGACGGCGTGGGTGATGACGGTTTGGCGCTTTTCGGCGAGCAGTTCGATGAGCCGATCTTGCTTGCCGATCAGCTCGTCGATCTGGGCGGTTTCGCGATCGAGGAAGTCAGCGATGGTCCGCTGCTCGTTCGGGGAGGGCAAAGGGACGGGTATGTCACCGATCAGCTGCAGGTTCAGCCCATCTCGTAGATCGCCCCCAGACAGGCCTCGTACGTTTGCGTAGTTCGAGCGAAGCCACCAAAACAGGTATTTCGCGTCCACTCTCTCTGTGGGGATGAGAGCCGCCATGGACTGGTTGCAGGTCGCAGAAAAGCCGAGCTGAGCGACGGTTCCCTTGGTTTTCCCCTGGCCGGCTAACGCCATGACAAGCGCCCCTTTTGGAATCCACTTGGCACTACTGCCGGCAAAGCCTGTCTCGGAAATGTACGCCGACGGTTCATGGATAACTGGATCATTCACCGCGCCCGAGTTGAGCCAAGGAATCGACCCGTCGCTCCAAAAGTCGGGGTTTTCACGATCTGGGGTGCCGCCTGTGTACCGAGTCGAGAGCCACCGCAATGACGACACAGACCAGTGCGCCGGAACCTCATCGAGCCACGCCATGTGTGATGGCCTGTAAGCCTTGTAGGGAGCGTAGAGGCTCACTTCTCGACCTCGGCAAGAAGCGCGGTGATCTCCGAGATAAGTTGATTCAGATCGGCGTCGATCTCTTCCAGCGATCTGGACGCAACGTACTTGTAGAAGTGGCGCGTGAATGGGATCTCGTAGCCGATCTTGGTCTTGGATTCGTCGATCCACGCGTCGGGGACGTGGGGCAGGACCTCGCGTGCGAAGTAGTCCTGAATGTCCTCGCCCAGCGGGACGTTTTCGGTGTCGCGGAGGTCAGTGTCTGCCTCCGGTGTTCCCTTTGGGCCCTTGCAGACATCGGCGCTTTCGTCGCGTTCGGATAGCCCAGCCAGGACGGATTTCAGGACCGGTGCGCCAAGCTTCAAACCGGCGCTGACGAGGGCCGGCTTGAGGGCCTTGAGGAATGCCTCGCGGTTCTTCCAGAGCGTCGTTTCGTCTTCGCTCAGCCGGGTGAGCGTCTTCTCGAGAAGCTGCCGGTCGTCGTCGGACAGTTTCTCGGCGGGTTTCTGCGCCAGGACGGCGTCGATCCGTTCGGGCGTGCAGGTGAAGTTGAGCTTGAGCGGGCGCTCCACGGTGATGGTGGAGTAGCCGAAGTCCTGGTTGTTGAAGATCTTGGAGGCCTCGCCGTCGTCTTCGAATGCACCGTAGAGCTGGACGATGCTTGCGATGTCCTTCGGGCCGAGTTCCTTGCGCTTTGAACCGAGGCTCTTGCGCATCTTCTGGAAGAAGTCGACGCCGTTGATCAGCTGGATCTTCCCGACGCGTTCCGGGTGCATCTGCTTCTTGCTGTTCGAGAGGATCCAGATGTATGTGGCGATGCCGGTGTTGTAGAACATGTCCGTGGGCAGCGCGATGATTGCCTCCACGAAGTCGTTCTCGATGAGGTACTTGCGGATTTCGGACTCGCCCGAGCCGGCGCCGCCCGTGAACAAGGGCGATCCATTCAGGACGATGCCGATGCGGGAGCCGCCGTCGTGCGCGGGGCGCATCTTGCGGACCAGGTGCAGCAGGAACAGCAGGGAGCCGTCGCTGACGCGGGGCAGGCCGGGGCCGAAGCGGCCGTCGAAGCCGTGGAGTTCGTGTTCCTTCTGGATCTGTGGCTGGATCTTCTTCCATTCGACGCCGAAGGGCGGGTTGGAGAGCATGAAGTCGAACTGTTGGCCGATGTTCTGGTCGTTGGCGAGGGTGTCGCCGACGGAGATCTTGGAGATGTCCTGGCCCTTGATCAGCAGGTCGGACTTGCAGATGGCGTAGGACTCGTCGTTGATTTCCTGGCCGTACGCGACGAGGGATGCGCTGGGGTTGAGCGCATGGAGGTGTTCCTGGGCGACAGTGAGCATGCCGCCCGTCCCGGCGGTTGGGTCGTAGATGGACCGGACGATGCCCTCCTTGGTGAGGACGTCGTCGTCGTAGTTCAGCAGCAGCTGGACCATGAGCTGGATGACTTCGCGCGGGGTGAAGTGCTCGCCGGCGGTCTCGTTAGAGGCTTCGGCGAAGCGGCGGATGAGTTCCTCGAACATGAGGCCCATCTCGACGTTGCTGATGGTCTCCGGGTGGAGGTCGATCGCGGCGAAGTCCTTGGTCACGTGGTAAAGCAGGTCCGAGCTGTCCAGCTTCTCGAGGGTCTTGTAGAACTCGAAGCGTTCGAAGATGTCCCGAGTGTTCTCCGAGAAACCCTGGACGTAATTGAGGATGTTCGCCTTGATGTTGGTGGGGTCATCGAGGAGCTTGGCGAAATTGAACTTGGAGGTGTTGAAGAAGCTGTGGCCGGAGGCCTTCTGCAGGAAGGTGTCCAGGGGGATATTCAGGTCCTTCTTCGCTTCTGCCTCGGCAAGGACGGCGTCCTTGGTTTTTTCCAGCACGCAGTCCAGGCGGCGGAGGATGGTGAAGGGCAGGATCACCGAGCCGTACTGCGCCGGTTTGTAAGTACCCCGCAGAATATTCGCGATGCTCCACACCAGGTTGGCGTTGTTGTTGCCGGCCACTGTTCCCACTTCCGTTGCTGCGGGCAATGCGGGGGGCAGCTTCTTAAATTGATGCTGGCATCGTCCCCATTGCCGTGCAGCATTCATTGATTACGCACGTACTCGCTTTGCATTCTATTGGGAGCAGACGATCGGAGCTGACGGATTGGCCGACTTGAGGGCCCGCGTGTCCTGACGCGAAGCTACATCTCCGGGGACCGAAGATCAGGCCAGGCAAGTCGATCGCAGCGAGCACGACAAGGAGCCTCGGGAGCGGGATGATTTTGGACAAGCCACGTGCGATGACGGTTAGATTGCGCCTCCTGCGGTCGGCAGATTCTTTTGACTGATCACTGGTGCAGGTCTGCTTCTTCTCAGTGAGTATCCGGTGCTGAAGGCAACGCTTGTGCGAGGGAGTGTCAGAATGAGGTCCGCAGCGATCATGGCTAGGGCGAAACTCCACAATCCCATGAAGAAGGCAATTCCGGCATGGAAAAATGCCGCCGCAAGGAAGAGGTAAGGGCGCCACGAGGTCGGGGTTAGCAGCGTCACCGCAAGGGCGAATTCGAGTGCCAAGACGGACCAGGTTAGAAGGCTCACCATCGCTTCGTTTTCGAGGAGTGGCGCAAGTAGGACTCTGACGGGATTGGAGAGGCCGAACACGCCCGAAGCAGTGTAATAGAGGTTGTTCCCGGTTGCCCACTCGGTCTGCGCGGTCTTCTCGATGCAAGATTGCAGATATACGATGGATACCTGAATCTTGATTCCGATCAAACCTGCGACAGCCCAGCTGCGTCTCCTGCCCGTTGGGCGCATGGCGTCTGGTGAGGGCGACCAATGGTTCCTGCGCGGGTCAGTCACGCAGATGGGTATTAGTAGGAGGGTCAACACGACGGTGATTTGATCGCCTCCGTCGGGAATAGCAATCCCGTTGAAGACCGAAAATGAGACCCAGTAGTGAAAGAAGCACGTGACCTGGGGGAAGTGCCCCGACATGACCAAGAGCAGCAAGCCGATCGCGGCCCACTTCGATTGGTCAACGTTGGTGGGTCCAAAAACGCAGAAGAGATTGAGTGCGTTGATTCCCTCGCATACCGGTTGGGCGCCGATTCCCCAAAGAGGCTGGAAAAGGCTGGTGGTCGGCGTCGCGCTGAGTGTCAGTAGGCTTGCGAAGGCCAAGACAGATCGAAGCACCCCGATAACCGGTGACCACGCAACAGCCCTGACGCCCTCGATTCCAGGCTGAAAAATCTTCAGGGGCATGTGGCCTCCAAGCTGACTACTTTTTGTGCCTGGAATCGAGCATCAGTCAGGTGTCTGTAGGCCCACGGAACGGGAACCACTTCGACGACTTTGATAGAACCACAGAGACTAGGGTCAGGCTTCTCGTTGCGCACCTTGATGTCCCCAACAGGACCGTCGAGACACGAGTTGGTTGCGGGGCCACACTTGTTCCAGCTCTGGGAAGCCACTCGGTTCACGATGTTTGCGAGCTCAACAGGCTGCCCACGGCCGAACCGGCTGATGCCGAAGTAGTTCTCGGCTTTGGTGGTCGGTAGTTGAAGTAGCTCTCGATACGCGCCGGCGTCGCCTTTCGCGAAGACGAGCAGGAAGGGATCCCGGGGCGATTTTGTGAAGAAGGCCCAGCCCTGAGGAACCGCTCTTGACAGGCTTTCCTTCACGGCGTCCATTCCAGGGGGATGAAATGTGGAGTGAGGCGAAACGGCGAAGATGGAATATACCTGGACAGCGCAAACGAAGAAGATCGGTATTGCCGTGTGCCACTTCGCGATGCGCCGTGAACGGACTCGTATTCGGCGGGGGAGAGGCAGCATGTGATTGAACCGTGGAAGATCTTTACTTCGCGAGTGCAAGAGTCAACGCGGCCACGGTGTCTTCGGTGACGGCCCGGTGTTCGTCCGTCGCAGCCACGGTCTCGAGGCTTGAAGCACGGTTAACATTCACCGATACTGAAGCGTTGAACCAACCAACCGCGTTTACTGCGCCAGCGACATTAACAATGCCTGCGTAATTGACCACGACCGCTCCGCTCCAGACTGCTACGGCGGCAACAGCAAACACCCACAGGCAATTGCCGGATGCGCCTCCATCTTTGTTCGCTGAGGCTACTTCCGCGGCATACTTTTGGCGAACAGTCTGAAGGACATCTGTGCTTGTTGCGGCAAGAGAGGACTCGACCTGATAGACGTCGCCGGAGGTGAGATTCTTGTGCAGCTTTGCTAGGTACCCCGGTTGTGAGTTTTCAAGATGGTCGGCCACCTCATTTGCCATCCGCTGGATGTCCCCTTCCTGGCTTGCGTGTTGGTTCAGATACGTTCGAAAGCCCTGGCTTCGGACCTTTTCGCTGAGCTTGGGCACCTGATCTCCGGTGGCGAACCAGATAGCTTGAAACAGGGAACGGGCGGATGCATCATCGTTCTTCTTGAGGACTTCAACCGAGTCGGACGGACTGGTCGCTGCGACCGGCGGTGTCCCAGCCGGCAATCCGGTGAAGAGCAATGCAGAAACGACGCCACTGCTGAGTACTTTGTTCATGATTCCTCCGCTAATTATTGTTCGAATGGTGCATTTATTCACTTAGTCGCAATTTGACTCATAATTGTTGATGCAACCTCTTCGGGATGGGTGGTTGAGACGATCCATTGGCGGTGCTTCGTGTCCAGAGCGATCGCGGGCCCTCCCACCAGCAAGCCTCGGGTATTCTTTCCGATAACCCGGAAGCCATATCCGTCAGAGAGGGACGTGTTCTGTGCAATAGTTGCGGCCGCAACGTCTGAGATCGACATTTCGGTTGAATAGAACGGCGCGCAGCGCAGAACGATTTTGTCTTCGACTATTGCGACGGAGACGGTCATCCGAACAATCGTCCAGGTAACGGCAACGATGCTGGTTGCAATGAGGAGTCCGGGCAATAGGATGCCCGAGACCAGGGCGGACACGACTAGGACGATGACTGAGGCGCCAACAATTCCCCAGATCAAACCTTTGGAACGACTTTCCAGCCGGGCCTCTGATATCACCATGTCTTCCCCCAACGCCGTACATTCACTTCGATCGGACTTTGAAGCAACCAGGTTGCTGGAGATGCCGTCGACGCCGCTTCCATCAACAGCAAGATAAGCCCGGCTGAGGGCGTCTCCGTGTGCGAAGTACTGAATCTCAGTGTGATTTCGCCAAAAATCAGTGTGAAAAAGGCCAATCTCAGTGTTCGCAGGCGGACATCTCCGTGTTCGCCAGCGCGAGCATCTCCGTGTATGGAGTCCGCCGTCGCACCCTTTCAACCGCCCGCATACCTGACCCACGACACCCTGCTAGCCGGCAGGGATCCCGGCCTGGCGGCGCACGGGTATGCCCTGGGCGCTCTCGCATCCAGTGGAAGTGTCCGATGTCGAACTGCTCACGCGGGATACCGATTCACTACGCAATTTGCTCCGTTTCACCACTCATTTTCCCAGTTCCACCACTCATTTTCGGTGGACGACTCCAGAATGATGTTTTGCGCGAGCTAGGCTCCCTCAGGAGATCCGATTCCGAGTTGTCGGTGCGAATCGGACCGACACCGCCCTTGGGCTGGTTCACCGGAAGTGAACCGTCGCGAACGGCTTCGTTGCTTCCCCAGGAAGCCATACACATTGTGTGTGCCGACTCCATAAGTCCCGATGAACTAGCAGAGCTGATAGAGGTTGAGGCGCGAAAATGATCCTTATCGAAGCGCGAGGCATTTCAAAGCAATACCCTGGCAGGACCGCCAAGGCCGTCAACAATGCCTCGATCAAAATTTCCCGAGGCGAGATCATCGCAGTCGTAGGTCACAACGGCGCCGGAAAATCCACACTGTTCGACATCCTGGGTGGCTTAACCAGGCCGGACCAGGGCAAGCTCGAACTCCACGTGCCCTCGAATGAAATCGGATGGTGCCCGCAGCGGGAGATCATTGACTGGTCACTGACGGTTCGGCAGAACATTTCCATTGGCTTGGAACTCCGCCAGCGGTCCACACGCGCTAAGCGCCGTGAAACTATCGAAGAGTTGGCGGCCGCCATGGGCCTTGCAGACTACTTGGAAAGAACTGCGGAAACCCTGTCCGGCGGGGAACTTCGGCGCACACAAATAGCCAGGGCCATGGCGGGAGATCCTCCGCTGATGATCTTGGACGAACCGACTACCGGTCTTGATCCCTCCGGAATCTCGAAAGTCTTCGCATATCTCGACTGCAGAATGGAGCAGGGCGCGGCGGCGCTCATCAGCACGCATGAAACCTCCAGATTCGCAACACGCTGCACAAGGGTTGTTGCCCTGCACAAGGGAGAACTCATAGCCGACCTTCCCGTTGACGAATTCATGCTGGCTGCACCCCTGTCTGAAGACCTCTGGGACGGGTACCTGGCCCGGGCAGGAGTCTGATCATCCATGCGCAGCCTGGTTCTGACCAAATTTCACTTCCTGTCTATGTTGAACTGGCGTTCTGTTTACTTGGGTCGGTTCATCGAACCCATTGCCTTTCTTATCCTTCTTGGCGGGGGGCTCAGCGGCTCGGTCGCTACGGAGGAGGGAAGTTACCCGGCCTTCATCCTTGTCGGTCTGATATGTCTCGTCGCATTCAGGGCGGGAACCGCGACAGTGAGCGATGTAGCGAATGACAGGAAATGGGGAATATTTGCAATCTACGTCATGCAGGGCGGCGGCATTGCCGGCTACGTTGGAAGTCTCGTCTTATTTGCCGTTTCCGTTTTCCTGGCCCAAGTCATCACTCTCGCCGGAGTCGCGATTGTCCTTTTCGGAGCCGACGTCATGCAACCGGACCAACTGTTCCAACTCATTGCGCTAGGCGCTGTGATTGTTGTGGGTTGGGTAGGATTCGGGGCCGCAGCTGGTGCCAGGATTCAGTCATACTCCAAGCGTGATTTGGTTATTACTCTTACATCACTTCCGGTGGTTTTAGCGGCTCCGCTGTTTTATCCTCTGGACTCTGCACCCCAGTACATCAAATGGCTATCAGCAGCCAACCCGCTTACATATCAAGTGTCTTGGCTTAGGGCCGAAGGCTCGGGAATTATGCTCGGCTATGGACTTGCCCCCGCATGGTGTCTCACGGGACTGTTACTGGCGTTCTTCCTCCTTCGCACTGCCGACCGGGTCTCAAACGAAAGATAGTCCGCCCGAAGGATCCACCAGTAACGTCCGCGCAGGACGAAGACCCGAAAACCTGCCGACCTTGCCGAATCGCGAATAGCGAGCGAATGACTCTGGCGTTGCCAGCCGATACCCCTAAAGAGAGCGGCTCTGTCCCGCTTTTCTTGACCGGTAACGGGGAATCGCCGGGACACCAAGGAAGTGCGTCAATAATCATGGGGGCCGATGCCCTAGTAGCTGAGTCCGAAGTGCAGCGCGAACGTTCCGAGTGCGGCACCGATGCGGCTGACGGCGGTGGTGATGCCGACCGCGCAGCGCGAACGTGGGTGGGGAACATTTCGCTCGGGTAGGCCCACTCCAGGATGCTGGGTCCCCGGGAGAAGAGGGCGTAAGTCTGTTGGGCTCACCACGACCGACAGGTTCATGTATACCGCTTTCGTCAGAAGTTACAGTTATTACTCTCGCGAGCA
Organism: Arthrobacter sp. FW306-1B-G06A; assembly: GCF_058781765.1. Lineage (NCBI taxonomy): Bacteria > Bacillati > Actinomycetota > Actinomycetes > Micrococcales > Micrococcaceae > Arthrobacter > Arthrobacter sp. FW306-1B-G06A. The sequence goes on from NZ_JBYSXB010000022.1 coordinate 66,332, forward strand.
TTTGATGTGGCTTGGAACCACCTGTTCCGACGAGGAGCGGGACAAGTTTCGGACCAAACGGTCGTTCCCGGCAACGATCAAGAGCATTGCGGCCGCGGAGAGAGTTAGAAGTTTCATCTACAGCAAAATAAGCCCCGCCGAGGGCGTCTCCGTGTGCGATCTACCGAATCTCAGTGTGATTTCACCAAAAATCCGTGTGAAAAGAGCCAGTCTCAGTGTTCGCAGGCGACCATCTCCGTGCAGCCGAGTCCGCCGTCGCATCGTCCAGTCCGAAGCGCTCGGGTGTCCAGGAATTCGTCGGCAAGGAACCTGCGGCGTGGTTGGAGGCCGAAGACTTCGACTCGAATATGGTCAGGGTCCCACCGCTGGCACCGGCTCCCTGAAACGAATTATCGTAGACGCAATAGACTTTGGGAATTTGGGGCATTCTGAACTCGCCAGGGACGGGGGAACGTTGAACAGACCAGTAAGCAGGGGATTATTCTTTGGGGCTGGGTTCGGATGCGCCTATGCGCTAGTGGTTCTTTTCTTGGGCGGGCCCGGCGGCCCGGGATTGGCGATACTCTCGGGCCTCGGCGGCGCGATGGTAGGTGCCGTCTTGGGTTGCATCATTGCCGTATTGATCTTTTGGGCGTGTCGCCTGATCGTGATTCGACGTGATCTTGAAAAGGCCATCGCCGCCGTAATTACCGGGGCTTCAACGTTGCTGATCCTCATGGCCTTGGCTTCGACATCAGATTCAACGTGGCCGTGGTGGACGAATCTTGTTTCGGCCGGTGCGGCAGCTCTTGTAGGCGGACTGGCGTGGCCGCGCACGAAAACTGTCGTTGGGGAGTCTCGCTAGACTCCCCAACGACAGATCCTTAGTTAGTAGGGTGGGTAGAGAGCAGGCCAGTTGCAGGCTGAGGCATTCGTCCTCCAAAGCCCCATGCACATGTTGCTTGCAAATTGGTACCACTGCCCACGTGCGGCGTACTGGTTCCCGGCGTTCAGTACTCCGCGGTCAATGACGATGGCCGCGTTGACGTTCAAAGCCCTCTCGCCGTTTGGCTTGGGTATCGAGGCGAAATTGATGATCGATCCCTCGCCGTCGAAGTGCCCTGCCAGTGCCGTGAATTGGAAATAAAAGTTTCCGGCATAACCAATTTGCACTGGCGCCGGAACCTGAATCGCCCCGGCAACGAGGATTTTCAGATCCAAGACCTGCCCTACGTAGGGGTACGTCGACGTCGCCCCGTTGATCGGGAAGTAGCAGTTGAAGCAGGTTCGAAGGAGATTGAACGGCTCCACGTGATTGCCGTAGCCCAGTGAGAACTCGTAGTTGTAGGTCCACGAAGGGGCCGCCATCACGAGCGGATACGCAGTCGCAGTGGTGGGCTGTACCTTCTGCGTGATCGTGGCTGCGCTAATTTCCAATGTTGTGGGGACTGCGTTGCCCGCAGAGTCCTTGGCGCTGCCCTGCTTCACCGAACCCAAATAGTTGCCTTGAGCCGAGTAGAAGTTCTTGGAACCAGGGATTCCGTCCGAGACAGTAAACCCGGGCGGAAGGTCGTAGTCAAAGGCCGCCGTCCGATCCGCCTTGGGACTGCCGAGGGCAACAAACACATCGGCACCACTCGGCGTGGAACGCACATACAACCTTCTGTCGATACCAGAAGTTGAATACACCGCAGTGTTCCCGGATACCTTGGCTTTCCCATGGGCGAACGAGGCAGTGATCTTCCTGTCCGGCTTCTTCTGATCATTCCCCGACGAAACGAGAATCTCGGCCGTGCCCGAAGCTGAGAGTTCGACTTTGCTGGGAACGTGAGCCTTTTGACCAGTATCGGTTGGTCGCCCAGGTGCAACAACGCCAGCCTTATTTGTAGGGTCAACCAAGTTCGACGTGACCTGCATTCTCGTCGATGTCTTGGCCAGGATCTGGTTAGCATCTTCCAGCGTGGGTGGCGCTGCAAATGCCGAGGTGGGCTGGGCGACAAACAACCCAAGCGCGATAATTCCGGCTGCGACTGCTCGACTGGCTTTTGTCTTTCCTCGCAGAACGCAGCCAATTTGGTGCCAATTCATAATCCCCCCAAGGGTTAGGTTGACATTGTTTGGTTGGGAGGGTTTGTCAGCTCTTGAGCTGCTGACGGCCCCATCCTGAGAGAAAGATAAACCTGCGAAAGCCCGTCTCCGTGTGGAATCGGTCCAATCTCCGTGCGTTTTGGGCGAATCTCCGTGTGAAAATTGCAAAATTCAGTGTGGAAGAGCCGGGGTCTACGTGTTTGGCCTACGTGTGGTTACGTACCACGCACCCCGCCCCGCGCCGGAACCACACGCGAAGTGAAGGCAACCGCCTAGGTGCCGGGCCGCCGTCGTACACCCCACCCACGGCGGGCAACCCGCCGCCTACTCCCCGGAATCAGACTCCGGCAGCTCCTGCGTCCCGGACCCGGGTTCCTTCCTCGGAAACTCACCATCCGAGCCGAGCTCGTCGGAGTAGGGTGCGCGACCCTGGGGGAATGTGTCGATGAGTTCGTTGGCGGCCATGGCCAGGAGGTCGCGTTGCAGGACGGGGAGGGAGAGGAGGCCTTGGAGATAGGCTTCCACCTCGTATTCGCCAACTTCGCCGCCCAGGCTGAAGTACTTGAGCCAGAGATCGCCGACGTTGATGCGTGCTGACTTCATGGCAGCGGCCAGCATGCGCTGCTGTTGTGGTTCGTGCTGATCGAAGCCCACGGGCCGGCCTTAGTCCAGGGCCGCCGGAATCCCGGCGACGAGATCGGCACTGATCTGGCCCAGCGTGCTATTCTGCAGCCGGGCCCGGCGCATCAGTTCGGCAAGGGCCATGTCAACGGTCAAAGAGTGGCGCTGCATCAGTATGCCGCAGGCGCGGTTGACGAGGTCTCGACTGTGGAGGGACTCCGCCAGGGCTTCGCTGATGCGGTGTGGCGCTTCGCTGGCCTGGATATTCGCCAGCAGCGTCGCTGCCGGGGCGGCGAATAGTTCCAGCACCCGGGCCGCGTCCTCGCCGAAAGCGCCGGCACGGTCCGAGTAGATCTTCAAGGCGCCGATGCATTCTTGCTCGGCGATCAAAGGGGTGCTGACCACCGCATGGATGGGCATGCCCTTCACGGCGTCGGTCCAGTCCGGCCACCGCGGATCAGTTTCGACGTCCCGGACGATCACCGTCTCCTCCATCGCCCAAGCCGTCAAGCACGGCCCCTGGCCCAATTCATATTGGAGTGCGTCCGCGCGGGTGACCACCTCGTCCGTCGATGCACTGCTGGTCAGCCTGCCCCTCGAATCCAGGATGGAGACCCCCGCGCCGCTCGCTCCGGGCACGGAGTCCTTGATGGCACGGGCAAGCAACCGCACGGCGCGGTCCACTTTCTCTTCCGTCAGCAGCAGGCCCTGGATTCGCGCGATAACGGTCGACAGTTCATCCAGCGGTAGTTTCCGCGCCATAGTCCTCATTCATCTAGATCCAGTGCATCGAGCCGCAGCGTTCCTCTGAAAGAGAATTCAACACGGCAGTGGGTGCGCTGTTCCTAGCTTAGTCCGCACCATTCCCAGCGCTTTGGCTATTCGTCGAAGTAAGCTTCTGGATCCGTCTCGCCCGACACGGAGGCAATGACATGAGCGGCAATGTCCCGGAGTTTGACGTTCCGGCTGTTCGACGCCCTGGTCAAGACCTTGAAGGCCGTGTCGCGGCCGCATCGGTTCTGCGCCATGACAATCCCGACGGCGGTATCGATCGTCGAGCGGGACTGCATGGCTGCAGTGAGATCGTCCTTGGCGTTACGCAACTGGGAGATCTTCAAAGCCAGGCGAAGGGACGTTGCTGCACCCTCGGCGAATTCCTCCGCGGCCGTAATGTCCGGTCCTGTAAACCCGTGCGGGGTGGTCGAATAGAGGTTCATGACGGCCTCGGTTTCACCGTCCAGATCAAGCGGCACTGCCAGGATGGCTCCAACGCCGTTCCGCCAAACAGCCTCCATGTAGTCGATCCAACGGCTTTCGTGGCGGCTATCGACGACAAGAACCACCGAATTGTGCCGAAGCGCCGTGAGGCACGGCCCGTCGCCGAACTCAATCTGCAGTTCATCGAGAGCGCCCACTCTTTCATCGCTGCTGCCCGTGGTGACGCCCTTTTTCCTTGTCACAACGGTGACACCGCACGAGACGGCGTTGGAGGCAGTTGTCAGCGCGGCCGCTGCAAGGTTGGCTAGGCTAGCGAGGAATTCGTCCAGGTCGACGCTCTCCAAAACAAGATCCTGGAGGGTCACGCCAAGATCCTGGTTCGGGTGGGCGGCCAAGCCGACCGACGCATTGCGGGCGGGGCCCCGCTCTGCATTAGTCATGTGCCTGCCATCCTTTCCGAACCCAGTTCCTGCATCGCCTCTGTGTCTAGTTCCCGCATTGCCAAGGCCAGAAGCTTCATTTGGGATGGAGGGAGCTCGCCGAGCTCATGAAGGTACGCGTCCACAGCCATTTCATCCACATCGCCCCCAATCCCGTAAAAGTAGGCCCATACCCCGGCCAAGGCCGTGCGGCCGTCACGGTACCATTCGGCGGCGCTTCTCCGTTGCGCGGATGCCCACTCAGGATGACGCAATCCCGACCCCTCACGATTATTCATGGGATGCACCATGGGAAGTCCAATCCTGGGGGACTGATCCATTCAGGATATCGGTGGCGATGTCATGAAGACGCCGGTTGTTGTTCCGCGCAGCAAGCTGAAGGAGTTCCATGGCGCGGTCCCGCCCACAACGGTTCTGGAGCATGATCAAGGACAGCGCCGCGTCCACCACGGCCCGCGATTGGAGGGCCGAGCGCAAATGTTCAGGGTATGGCTCCGGGACGTGAAGCCGCAGCGCCAACCTCAGCGTTTTCGAAATTGTCTCCGCATGCTCCAACACGCGGGCGACGATGGCCGGATTAAAGGTCCCGGGCGCATAGGCGTAGCAATTCAAAGCTGCGCGTGAGGAAGAGTCCGTCTGGATCGGCACTGCGAGGACAGAGCGAATACCTTCGCCATCCACCTGGTGGGCGTACTGTGCCCAACGGTCGTCGGCCTGCAGGTCGTCAATCAGCACGCGATGTTGGTGACGCAAGGCCGTAAGGCAAGGGCCGTCGTCGAACGCGTATTGCTTCTCGTCCAAGCGCTGCGCCGCAGCGGTACTGCTCGCCACCGTCGAAGGGCCGGCATCCCGTTCGACGGTAATAGCGCACAAGAGAGGTTCCCTGCCGTCCAACAACGACGCTGAGATGGTAGCCAAACCTAGGAGAAATTCGGTGAAGCCCGGGCTTTCAAGCAGTAGATCCTGCAATTGTTCCGTGGTGGGTACTGCGTTGTTGTTGGCCATGCGGCCTCGATTCCAAGGGGCGCCCGGGATCTTCGACCCAGGCCTGCAGCCGTGGCCGCTCGCGCGCCGCACAGCCCTGATATTCAATCCCCGGACCCGAACGACCATCCCGAAATCTACTAATTCGACACTACGCCCTCGTGGGAACTTAAGACACGAGAGCGCGTGGGCGCGGGCGGAGAAGGCTCAGACCTCACCTTTGGTGCTGGCTCTAAGGTCCAGCGAGGGCTTGGGGGACTGGACGATATTCTCGGTTGCCGCCCAGGAGGCGAGGAGTTTGAGGGCTTCTTCCGAGGGGCTGCCGGGAACCGCGGGGTAAACCGTGAGGGTGTGGCCTGGGTCGTCTTCGAGTTCCATGGCCTGGTAGGTCAGTTCCAGGAGCCCGACCACGGGGTGGTTGAAGAACTTGGTGCCTGAATAGTGGCGGCGGACGTTGTGTGCTGCCCAGCGCGCGCGGAATTCGTCGCTGCGCATGGAAAGTTCCCCAACGAGTGCTGCGATGTCCTTGTCGTGGGGGTTGCGGCCCGCGTCGCGGCGCAGAATCGCGACGTTGACGTTCGCTGCACGGTCCCAGTCGGGGTAGAAGTTGTGGGCGCGGGGGTCCAGGAAGATGAAGCGCGAGTGGTTCGCGGGGCGTGCCGGGCCACGGTACATCTCGGAGTAGAGGGCATAGCCGAGGGCGTTGGCGGCAACGATGTCCATGCGGTTGTTGCCGATAAAGGCCGGGGCGCCGGTGATGGCGTCGAGCAGATACTGCATCACGGGCCGCACGGCCGACGCAGGTGGGCTCGCGGGTCTCCGCGCAGAGGGACCGGCCGCACGTGCCAGGTCATAGAGGTGGTCGTGTTCGGCGCGGTCAAGCTCCAGAGCCCGAGCGATTGAGTCGAGGACGCTGTCCGAGACCCCGGTGAGGTTTCCACGCTCGAGGCGGGTGTAGTAGTCGATGCTGACCCCGGCGAGACGGGCGACTTCTTCCCTTCGGAGACCCGCCACTCGGCGCCGGCCGCCGATGGGCTCGATGCCTGCCTGCTCGGGGGTGATGCGTCCTCGGCGGGAGACCAGAAACTCTCGTACCTCGGCTCGGTTATCCATATGGAAACGGTACGACGTAACCACGAACGGTTGGGAGGTTCTGCCATAACCCGTTTCGGCAGGGCCCTCGCTACGCCTGCGCATGGCGGGTTTCATGGAAATCGAAGGTCAAGCATTCGATGAAATGGAGCACCAGCGCATGCCCGTGAGCACGACGCCGACAACCACACGGGCTGCGACGGCAGGGACTGTCCCGGCAGCACTAGTCGCCACTGTCATCTTCTTGACTGCAGTCGCACCCCTTGCCACCGACATGTATGTCCCGGCGTTCCCACGCGTGTCAGAAGAGTTCGGCACCTCGGCGTCGTCGGTGCAGCTGACGCTGACGACGTTCTTTGCCGGGATGGGGCTCGGGCAACTGGTCGGGGGTCCGTTCAGCGACCAACGCGGCCGACGCCTGCCGCTTGTGGCGGGCACGATACTCATGACCATCGCGACGGTTGGCTGCGCCCTGGCCCCGAGCATCGGATTCATGATGGTTGCCCGGTTCCTGCAGGGCTTTGGTGGGGGATGGGCGATGGTGATCGGCCGCGCCGTCATCGTAGACTTGGCCCACGGCCCGCAGCTGGTCCGGGTGCTCAACGTCGTGATGGGGATTGGGGGCGTGGCACCGATCATCAGCCCTCTGCTGGGCGCGGTGATCCTGCAGCTGACCGGGTGGCGGATGACCTTCTGGACGCTGGCGGCACTTGGTGTCCTGATGACCCTTTGTGCGCTGTTCGTCGTGCCGGAATCCCTGCCGCCCGGGAAACGTCACGCGGGCGGACTGCGTGAATTCGGGCACGCGGCGCGCACTGTCCTGGCGAACCGCCGGTTCGTTGGATACGTCATGGTGGCATCTTCGGCATTCATCGCCTTGTTCGCCTACGTCGCCACGTCAGCGTTCATTTTGCAGAACATGAACGGGCTGTCCCCGGTGGCGTACTCCATCGTCTTTGCCGCGAACGCCGGCGGGATGACTATCGCTGCCCTCGTCTCGGCGCGGCTGGCAGGCAGGGTGCCCACCCGACGGGTCATCCTCGTAGGACAGGCCATCGCCCTGGCCGCCGGCGTCCTGATGCTGGCTGGCGCCCTCTGGTGGGGCACTCCTTTGCTCGTGGCAATGGGCAGCTTCTTCGCGCTCATGGTGGCCCAAGGACTGATCAATACGAACGGCGGTGCCCTTGCCTCGGCCGAAGTACCTGCGCACCCGGGCACGAGTTCCGCCGTCCTTGGCCTGGTGCAGTGGACAACGGCCGGCATCATCGCGCCGATCGCAGGGTTGGGCGGCACTGACACGGCCGTCCCGATGGCGGCCATCATGATCGTCGGGGCCCTGCTGTCCCTCGTCGGCCTCCTCATCGTGGCCCGGCCCAGCACGCCCGCGGGGCGTTCACCAGCCCCATGCGATTCGAAGCAAGCCGAAATTGGTTGATATGACCTGGGTCACTTATGCTGGTAGAGGTCAAGCAGCTGGCTTTCTCGATTTAGTACGAGGAGGTCAGCCATGGCACCTATTCAACCCGGTCACCCCCATGTTCGCGCTGTACGGCGTCGGGGATCCTGGACCCCAGACACCTCCGATGAATCTTGGCGGAACCACCTACCCAGGCACAGCGCGCTTCAACAACTGTTTCGGCAATGGCCATCCGTGCCCTCGCGCGAATTGGAACGCATCCGCCTCGTTCTTCTTCACTGCGACGAAATCGCGCACCCGGCTGCAACCCACCGACTCTCCGAACCGGCCCAGGCGCTGCTGGACCTCGTGACGGGCGAACTGGAGCGGCGACGCGAATCGGGACATCATCAACCGCTTAACAGCAGCCCGGCTTCCCGGCATCCCGGACTGCCCAAGCTTGCTCCTGTACGCCGTCGGGGAGAACTTCTCTGATGGCGGGACACTTTGAAGTGTTCACTGACAACGGGGGCAACTGCAGGGTCAGGCTGGTTGACGAGTTCGGGAAAGAGCTTGCGGTCTCGTCACCATTCCGGGACACGGCCGCCGCAGCCCGGCTGATCTACGCCTTCCGTGAGATTGCGGCAAGCGGACTGATCGAAGACCACACGTCCCGGTTCTGAGCTTTGTGCGCGGCCTCCGCGGCAGTTACTTCTTCGCTGAACGCGGTTTCGCGGCTTTCGGCGGGAGAGTCGCAACGTAGGCGAAGGCCTTTTCGACCCACTCCGCCGTTTGCTCATCGTCGCCGGCCAAGGCTTCGGGCAGGCCGACGTAGCCACCCATGGCGCGGCCTTCCGGGCCGAACGGGAGCGTTTGGTGGCTTGCCTCCAGTGCCTCGCGGTCGGCGTCGGAAAGCTTGACGCCGATCATCGGACCGAACAGTCCGGCGAACATATTGCCGTTCACGAAGGCGCCCAGGTTCCCGAACATCGGCTTGACCACGACGTCAGGGTTCTCCGGCACCACCGCGCGGAAGCGGTCTTTGTCGGCGTCGGACGGTTTGGGGATCTGCATGTGCGTACTCCGCGGTAGGGGATCGAAAGCCTAGGACTGCATGCAGCATACGACGGCGGGATGCGGGCTTCCAGCGTCGGCGCACCGTTCTCCTTGGCAAACGATGAAAGTAGGATGGGCGAATGTCGAGTTCACCGGAAAACGAAGCAGCAGACCTGCTTCAAGGCATTCTGGACCTTCAGTCTGTTCTGGTCGGCGCAGGGAATGCATCTGATTTCCTGAGCGGGCTCACTAAGCTCGCCGCTGCGTCGATTTCCGAAGCTTCCGGCGACGAGATTGAATGCGCCATCACTGTCAAAGTCAGACGCCGGCCCCTCACTGCAGCGGGCAGCTCCCCACGCGCCGTGCAGATTGACCGGTTTGAGCAGGCTATCGGTGACGGCCCCTGCATCGCGGCACTCCGCGAGATGTCTCCCGTGATCATCGACGACGGTTCGACAGATCTCCGCTGGCCGGCGCTCACCAAGAAATTCGCCGAGATCGGCGTTCATAGCTCGTTGGGGATTCCCATGGAAATCAGCGAGGACGCTAGTGCGGCGCTGAACTTTTTCGCATCCAAGCCCGGCGCGTTCACCCCCGATGTCTTCAACAAGGCCGTGGGCTTCGCCGCTGCTGCCCGCAACATCCTCCACCTGTCGGTGCGCATCGACTCGGCCCACCACCGGGCAGAGGACCTGGAATCAGCAATGCAAAGCAGGACGGCCATCGACCTGGCCTGCGGTGTCATCATGGCGCAAAACCGATGCTCGCAGGCAGAAGCGATGGAAATCCTCACCAAGGTCTCCAGCAACCGCAACCGCAAACTACGGGACATCGCCACCGAACTGATCGAACAAGTCTCGGGGAGCGGGATCGAAACCCACTTCGAGTAGGGGCACGCTTTGGGTGCCGCGGTAGGCGGGATAGCACCGTCAGTTTGACGCAACCATTCGTGCAAGAATCGCGGCATGGATGAGGATGAGCGGCGAACAAGGGAACAATTGATGCTCCACGAGGCCCTGGTGAAGGCGATGGATCGGCGGGACGAGGTCTTCCAGGTGGTTGAGGATTCAGAGAACCTGGACGAAGCAATCCAGCGGGTGGGTCAGCTGTTGGGCCTGGGAGAACTGGGCAGCCGGGTAGTCCTCGACATGCAAGTCAGAAGGTTCACCCGCGACGAGCGCCAGGCCATCGCTTCCTATGCAGAAGAACTCAGATCAAGGCTGCCCGATGGGTGCTGAACAGGTCGCGTGCGGTTGTCGGAGCGAGCTCGGAGAACGCAGGCCCCTGGGCGCGCTGCGTGCGTGACGCTTGAGGATTCAGGTCGTTGCACCATGCGGGATAGACGCGGAAACCGCGTTTGCCGGGATGAACGTCGGAACTGACGTATCCGAGCGAGACCAGGTGGGCTTTGGTGAATTGGAAGTACCCGAACCGATCCTGATCCTCTACGAAGACGAGCAGTCCGGACATCGACTCGTCAGCCGTGAAGGGCCTGGTCGATCCGCCTTCGCCGCGCTTCCAGACCGCGACGAAGGCACCGGGTTTCGTCGGTGTGATCCGGGCGGTGCGGATTCGCCATAGCTCATTCCCGATGCGGGGCTGGCTACCGCACCGTCGTGAAGTGCTCAACCACCGGGAATGGATCGTAGAAATGGTGCAGCAGCTCCTTCCACCGCTCATAGTCTGCGGACCCACGGAAGCCTTCGGAATGGGCTTCCACCGAATCCCACTCAACGAGTAGAAGGTACAGATTTGGGGACTCGATCGAGCGTGAAATCGAAAGACTCCGGAAGCCCTGCTGCCGGCTGATCAGAGGTCGCGCCATCCGGAATGCCTCTTCGAAATCGGACTCGCTGCCGGGACGGACGGGGAGGATTGCGTGCTCCAGAATCATTCCCTCAGCTTCTCACGGTGGTCCAGATGAGCGCCGGCTAACGGTCACCAGGTGACAAAATAGCGTTGGGAAAAGTTCGTCGCTTATCGCCGCGAATCCGGGGCTTGTCGGGTGTTCCGAAAGGGGAGCGCGTTCAACACAGCATTGCGGATCGTGATGCCCGATTGCGTTTTGGGTACGAGGAGGCGCGATGCGATGCCGGCGCCCCGTTGTAGCGAGTGCACGTGTTTGCGGTGGCTGCGTTCATAGACGGCGAAAGCGGCGGTGTGGTCATCCGGGTAGGCGGCAATCGCGTCGGCGAGGGTCTTGGCTCCAACGATCGCGCTGCTGGATCCTTCACCGAACAGCGAGATGCAACTCGCCGCGTCACCGAGCAGCACCACGCGGCCGGCAGACCACTGCGGTACGTCCATGCGGGTGACTGCGTCGAAGTACCTTTCGTCGGACGCGCCCCATTCCTCGAGCGCGAGCGGGGTGAGCCATCCGCCGTCGGCGTAGGTGGACTCGACGAGGCGTCTGCCTTGGTCCGCGTCGCGGTAGTCGAAATGGTGCTGCCCCCGGAAGATGAATGCGAACCCGGGCTTCCCGCCCGCCGGGTGGATGGTCAAGGAGGTTCCCGGTTCGTTGTACATCAGCACGGTGCGCGGATCTTGGATCGGTGCAGCGGCGCGCACGGTGCCCACGAACATGCCGAATGGGCGGGAAAAGCGTTCTTCGGGGCCGAATACCAAGCGCCGAACGGCGGAGTGGAGCCCGTCGGAACCGACGACCAAGTCGAAGCGACGGGAAGGGGTCCGCCGAAACTCGACGTCGATTCCGCCGTCGTCCTGGTGCAAGGCGGTGATCGAGTCGTCCCGGATGATGCGGCTTGTCTCCTGGGCCTTCTCAAGCAACAGGCCGACGAGGTCAGTGCGTGCGACCTCGACCTCTCCGTCGCGGTCGGCGCGTTGCCGGGTGGGGATGGTGGCCTGCGGCCGCCCGTCGGCATCGACGAAGACCAGGCGTTCGACACCAGTGGCGGCCTCCTCCAGGCGCGACCAGATGCCCATTTGCCGTGTAATAGCGACCGCGTCTCCGCGTACGTCGATGGGGTTGCCACTAGATCGCGCATCGGCCGATCGTTCCACAATCGTGACTGACCAACCAGCCTTCGCCAGCCAGTACGCGGCGGTCAAGCCGGCAATGCCGCCACCGGAGACAAGTGCGCTTCGATCCACCATGCCCTCATTCAAGCACTCAACACCAGGGGTGGTCTTCGGGCGTTGCCGCGGTCGACGGCGGCCCCTTCATGGTTGGCTGACGCCGTCGATCTTGCGCTCGAGCGCAGCTCGTTCGGCGGCGTTCCTGCACAGCTCAACGGCCTGTAGGAGAGCGGACCGCGCTTCGTCGCGGCGACCGAGCCGGGTGAGCATCTCGCCGCGGATCGCGGGGAGCAGGTGCGAACCCGTCAGTTCGCCCCGTGACGAGATCGCGTCTACCAGCTCGAGACCCTCCGCGGGGCCGGTGGCCATCGCGACCGCGACCGCTCGGTTGAGTTCGATAACGGGCGAAGGCGTCAGCCGTCCGAGGGCTTCATAGAGGATTACGATCCGCTGCCAGTCCGTTTCGGCAACCGAGCGAGCCACCGCGTGACACTCGGCGATGGCGGCTTGGAGGCCATATGCGCCCAGTCCACGTCCGGCCCCCACAGCCTGTGCCAGCGCCGCACGCCCGCGCCGGATCGCCGCCTGGTCCCACAGCCTCCGGTCCTGGTCCTCCAGAAGGACCGGGCGGCCGGACGCATCAAGTCGGGCCGGGAACCGGGCTGCCGTGAGTTCCAGCAGCGCGAGAAGCCCGAATACCTCCGGCTCGGGCGCGAGCCGCACCAGGACGCGGGCCAGCCGGCGGGCCTCGCTGGCCAGATCGGTGCGGATCCACTCCTCGCCGCCCGATGCAAACGAGCCCTCCGTGAAGATGAGATAGACGACCTGAAGCACCGAACCGAGCCGTTCGTTCAACTCCTGCCGGTCGGGCACAGCGAAGGGCACCTGTGCGGCGGCCAGCGTCTTCTTGGCCCGCGTGATGCGTGCCTGGATCGTCGCCACCGGAACCAGGAACGCCGTGGCGATCTCGTCGCTGCCCAGTCCGCCGACCACCCGCAGCGTCAAGGCGATCCGGGCCTCCTTCGACAGCACGGGGTGGCACGAGATAAACATCAACGCGAGCACGTCGTCATCAATCGCGTCAGGGTCGAACAGCGCGTCCGCCCCGGGCGTCGAGTCGTCCAGGCCCCGGGCGAGAAGAGCGTACCGTTCGTCGCGCCCGGCGCGCCGCCGGAAAGCATCGATGGCACGACGGCGGCCCGTAGTGAGCAGCCACCCTGCCGGTTGGGCCGGCACCCCGTTTACGGACCAGGACACCAGCGCCTCGGCGAGGGCTTCCTGGGCGAGATCTTCGGCCAGCGAGAAGTCCCCCGTATAGCGGGCGAGGGCGCCGACGATGCGGGCGGACTCCATCCGCCACACAGCCTCGACGGCGCCCCGTGCCTCTGCAGTGCTCACCGTCGGCTCAGAGCTGCCCGGTCAGCTCGCGCCACGCCCGTTCCTTCTGGATCCACTGATTGTCCTGCGGGAACTCATCGATCGTCGTCACGCGGCGGATCTCGGTCTTGCTACCCGACGTGAGCGGCGCCCGCTTGGCCCACTCGACGGCCTCCTGCTTCGATGCGACATCAAGGATGTAGTAGCCGGCAAACAGCTCCTTGGTCTCCCCGTACGGGCCATCGGTGACAACCGGCGTCTCGCCGGTGAAGTCGACCACGACGCCCTCATTCGCGTCGTCCAGGCCCTCGGCCGCCAGCAGGACACCGGCACGAATCAACTCGTCGTTGAACTTTCCCATGGCATCCATGATTTCGGCGAAGTCCGTGTTCGCGAAGTTCGCGAAGGACTCGTCCGTGGGACGCATGATCAACATGTACTTGGCCATCGAATGCTCCTTGATTCCGGAAGGTCGCTTTTTCGACCTTCTCACCCACAGGTCGAACGGCGCGAGGCCGGATCGACACAGACCGAAGAATCTTTTTTGTTTGCTTCCGCGGTGGACTGCTTGCCATCGTTTGACCAACGCTAGCTGACCAGCGGTGCCTGACCGTACTGTAAAGGACGCGCAGGCCCCCGCCCGTAAGGGGATCCCTGCAGGCCCCACCACTGACGCCCCTTTTCCGCCCGAGGGCCTTAGTTCGGATTCGAAGTCACCGTGCAGTCCCGGTGTCAGTGGGAGAAGTTTGCTGAGATCTCGGCGAGGGTGCGCCCCTTCGTCTCGGGCGCGAGCCATTGCGAGAGGGCTGCGCCGAGTAATGCGACGGCGGCGGCCACGACCATGCTTGGGCCCAGGCCGATGTTGCTGATCGCCCATGGCAGTGCAAAGGTGCCGAGTGCGGCTCCGATGCGGCTGAAGGCCGCGGCGAAGCCCATGCCGATGCCGCGCAGGTGGCCGGGGAATACCTCCGCCGGATAGACCTGGGTCATCGTGGTGTAGCCGGCATTGAAGAAGGAGAAGGCGAGAAACAGGACGAGCACGAGGATTGCTGGTGCGTTCGCCCAGACTCCGATGATCAGCAGGATGCCTGCGCAGAGCCACTGCCCGGGCACGGTGAGAATTCGACGGCCGAGCTTGTCAATCAGAAGCACGGTGGTGACAACACCCGCGGCCGCAAGTGCGGACAGGCCGACTCCACCGGTCCAGCCGCCGAAGCCGAATTGGTTGAGCACGTCGTCGGCGAAGGTCGCGATCGCGAAGTACGGAGTGACCGCACAGAACCAAAAACCTGAGGTGAAGAGGGTGGTGCGCCAGTACTGCCTCGAGAACAGCATTCCGAAGGAGGCGCCCTTGATTTTGGTCCTACTCTGCGCGGCTTGGGCCTCCTGGATCATCCTCAGATCCATCTCTCCAGTGATGCTGTCGTGCATCTGGGGCGATTCGACATATCGGCGTGCTATCGCGAGTGCTTCCTCATGCCGTCCCTTCGTAATGAGCCAGCTCGGAGATTCGGGGAGGCCAAAGCGGGCGAGGAACAGGACGAATGCGAGTATCGTGCTTGTCCCGATTACGAGGCGCCATGGGGTGCCGGCGTCGTGCAGGAGCGTGCCGATGATGAACGCCATCATGAAACCGACGTACCAGGCGATCAGAGTCAGCCCGAGCAATCGCCCGCGGAGCTTTGGAGGGGAGAACTCTGATAGCAATGGCCCACCGATTGAGTACTCGCCGCCAATCGCGACGCCCATGAAGAACCGGATGGCGGCCAGCTGGATCACGGCCCCTTCTCCTGAGGTCACGAAGAACTGGGCCGCTGAGGCGACCAGGAACAGGCCCATGTCCACCATGAACATGGGCTTTCGTCCGAACTTGTCAGTAGCCCAGCCGGCCAGCGGGGAGCCGACGAAGATACCAACCAGCGGGCCTGCAGCAATCATGCCCAGAGATAGTGCGTCGAGCTGGAGATCTGACCGCATGAGTCCGCTGACGGGGCCGATAATTCCGAGGATGTAACCATCGAGGAACATCCCGCCGATGAAGACAGCGACAAGCCGCACCATGAAGCGGCGTTTGAACTTGGAACTGGTCTCTCTTGATATGGAGGTGTCGACGGAGGCCGTCGTCCCGGTCGGATAGATCATTGAGATTTGTTCCCTTCTGACGTCAGCGCAAACCGCTGACGCCGTTTCCTAGACGCACGGACAGCCGCAGCCCTTAGCGACCGGTGGACGATGCCGACTGGCTTGACGCCAGCCGATATGGCCGCGCAGGACTCGCGAGATGATTTCGGCGTCGTCATGTATCACTGTTGCCCAATGTGACATATGACTCATATATCAGAGAACTCTATGGGTGCGATCCTCACCCGGTCAAGAGTTTGATGTGTAAATTGGTTGTATCCGTGGGCTCACGGGGTCTGTCTGAACCGGCGCAGGTTCCGTCAACGTGCATGCCAGGCGGACGCTCTGAGCCAACATTTAGTGCTGCCAGACTCGGCAGCGTACGCCGGAGACTTTGGGCTTGCTTCGGGGAGGGCTGCACTCCGGCCCCGGTAATCAGGACCCCCGACGGCAGGTGGCTGGTACCGCAGTCTGCGCCTTTCCTGATGCCGCCCGTCAGAGTCACGTCTGTGTTTGTCGACGCTGCGGACTCTTCAGGTGTCCGTGTGGCGCGTGCTCCCGAATAGAAACGGAGCCGATAGGGGAGCACCCAGACGGCCCCGAATGCGGCGGACCAGTGCGGTTCAATCCAGTACAAGTGCCGTCTGGTTGAAAACACACGGCCTCGACCACGCGACGACCTCACGACTTCGGACCTGCAACTCGTTCTTCAGCAGGCTCGTCCTGGGTCGAGACTGTGGACTTCACGCGCCCAGGGGCCACCGTCCGTCCGGTCCGGGATCCCTCACCGGAGCGCCTAGGCCCTCGGCTCTATTCGAAAGGCACCGTCGGCGAGTCGGACGATCTCCACAACGGCACGGACCGGCCGAATGGGGGACTGTCCGCAGAGAAAAACCAGGCCAACGACCAGGAAGGCGAAGGCGAACACGCTCAACCCAGCGCGCCACAGCAGACGCCGGCGGAGACGCGAGCCCGACCATCTGGGCGCGGCCGAAAGAGGCAGGGCGGTCGCGGGCAGCAGCAGATCATCAGGCAGCTGAACGGTTTCCGCTTGCATCGTCCCCCAGATCATCGACTGGAATCAGTGTATGTTCAGCACCCGCGGACGCGACCGGAGAACATGCGGTCCTGAAACTACCATCGCTTTGGATCCCACTTGCGTTCAAAGCTAAATCCTCCAACAAGACTCCCGCGGGCGGGATGGCATTCACTGCTTTCGCCAGGTTTTCATTCAGCACTCAGAACACCGCGTACGCTGTGTAGTCAGTAGCCAATTGAGGCCGTAGAGGAGTTCTAGCGTGCTCAACAATGGAAGCGCAGGGGTCAGCGTCGGAGCATTGGTTGCTGTGGCCGCTGCCTTGTACATCGTGCTGGTGGTACGCCGCAGGAAGTGAATGCCCCTTCGCGAACGTCCTCGCGAGGGATCCTTGCCCGTGCATTCTGCGGATAGTCGGCTGATTGACGCGGCACCCGGAGGGCGTTGACTGCCCGGCCGACGAGTCAGTCGCTATCCAGGCCGGATCAGTCGATGGCGGCCATGATGGTGGCCAGGGCATCGTCGGCGGTGGCGCCGGGGACGTACGTCACCGACGCTGTGTAGATCTGGTCCGGGGTGCAGAGGATAGCCTCGCTGTAGGAGCTGTCGTGTGCCGCTATCCACGCAGACCAATGACGGTCCTGAGTCCAGTTAGCGATGATCTTGACGGTGCCGGGTCCCAGCTTTCCGCCATCGCATTGTTCGGTAAAGACGGCCCGGTCGTCGTCGTTTTTCAAAGTCAGCGCCTCCAAGGTGACACGCGGATGGTAGGGGTCACCGTCGACGGTGTACCAGCAGCTGAGAAAGCCCGTGGCCTCCTGCGTCTCCGGGTGTGGCCCGTACAGCGGGAGGTCGGGGAACTTGGACAGGTAGGTCCCGGCGTTCTCACAGAACTGAGCGGACGGCTGACCGGTGACGGGGATCTTGCCTGAAGGCCCTGACGAACTTGGGCTGGGTGCGGGACTGGGGTGGATCATCGGCAGCAAAGGCGCGCAGCCGGACAAACTGAGCGTTATGACGGCCAACCCAGCGGCGCCGCGTAGCTGCATGACATCCCCCTTGCGTCAGCGATGGTTCACGGTAGCAGGCGCATGGCCGGCGTCGGTAGGGGCCCGTCCGAAGTGACCGCAAGCCAGTGCCTCACCGTATACCGCGGTGCCCGAAAAGGGATCGGCTTACGGGCATCCTCTCGAGTCATCGAATCGGCCACCGGACCACGACTGCGATGACCGCGAAGCATGATTCTGGCCCTGCAATGGCTCGGTACTCGGGGCAGAGAGGTGCCCGATGCTGACCACTGCAGCTATAGCCCTTCTGGGATTTGTTGAGCGAACCATTTCCTGAAGGCGGTCAGATCGTGCAGAAGTGGTTTGGTGATGCCGAAGAACGACGCTCCGATGCGCCAACCGGTCTTGCACTCGACGGGAAGAACGAGGAAAACGATCTTATGCGCGCCCCGAAGACGCGGTCTCGCCTCTTGCACCAGCTCCTGAACGACCCACGGCCTGAAGGTTGGCGAGTTGAGGCCGCCCCATTCACCGCGGTTCCCGTCCGCCTGGGCTGCGACCCAGCCGATTGCGTCGCGGAGCAGCGTTTCGGCAACCCGCCCCAACTCCGGTTCGTGCACGAGAGGCCCGTAATAGTCGATAGGTCCGGGAACCCCGCGCAGCACGGCCGCGCCGAAGATGGTCGTCCACCACGAACTCCACTGAGCGGACACCTCGTCGGGGTCCGCCGTGACAAGCTGCTCCTCCGGAGCGATAGCAGGTGCGATCCGGCAGCCAGGAGATCCACCCAATCCCGGATTGTAAGCGGCAACTTTAAACTGACCGGAGTCGGAAAATCTGACTGACCGTTCGCGGCAGGGTTTTGACCAGCAGCGGCAAGCATTTTTGAACAGCATTTGGCCACCGGTGTGTGGCTTGGCGTACCGGGGATTCCCTTGTCCATCCCTCGTGTCGTTACGGGGAGAGCCCCTTCCTTCCGCGGTGAAATGGCGATGTCGATCGTCTGTATTTCACCCGTTACCGGAAGGAAGGGGCTTGTTGTGAAGTCTCCAGGAGAGTTCATGGAAATTTTAGCTGCTTATGATTTGACCCGGTCCTACCGGGATGCCGCGAAGATTTGCGGTGTTTCGCACAATACGGTGCGCTCTTATGTGAAAGCCCGTCAGGAGGGCGCGCAGGCGCCGGTGGCCCGGCAACGCGGCCGGATGACCGACCCGTTCCTGCCACAGATGATCTCCTGGGTCGAGCAGTCCCGCGGGAAGATCCGCGGCGACATCGTGCATGAGAAGCTCCTTGCCCTGGGGTTCACCGGGTGTGAGCGGACAACCAGGACAACGCTGGCTGAACTGAAGGCGAAATACCGGGCCCGGAACGTGCGCGTGCACCGCCCCTGGACCCCGGAGCCAGGGCTCTGGCTACAGTTCGACTACGCGGATGGCCCCGTCGTTGACGGTGTGAAGACCGTGTTGTTCGTGGCCTGGCTGGCTTTCTCGCGGTTCCGGATCGTGATCGCCTTGCGGGACAAGACGATGCCGAGCGTCTTCGCGGCCTTGGACAGGTCGTTCCGCCTGGTCGGCGGGGTCCCGACCTACATTTTGACTGACAACGAGAAGACCGTCACGATCGAGCACATCGCCGGGATCCCGGTCCGCAATCACCAGATTGTCGCGTTTTCCAGGCACTATTCGACGTCCATGCAGACGTGCATCCCGGCAGACCCTGCCTCCAAGGGCGGGGTCGAGAACGCGGTCAAGATCGCCAAAGCCGACCTCGTCCCCAAAGAGACCAACCTGCTCCCGGAATACGGGTCCTTCGCCGAGCTGGAAACCGCCTGTGAAGCGTTCATGGAGGAGGTGAATTCGCGGGTGCACCGGGCCACGCTGGAGGTCCCCAAGGACATGCTCCGGGTTATCGAACGCCCCCGCTTGCATCCGGTCACGGAAACCCCGGTGACAGCGAGTTTCGGCCACACCCGCCAGGTCCCGCCAAACATGCCCATGATCACGTTCGAACAGTCCCGCTACTCCGTCCCGCACGCCCTGATGGGTGAGATGGTCTGGGTGCGCGGGACAGATACCGAGGTCGTCATCGTCCATGTCGGCGACGCCGGCCCGGTCGAGGTCGCCCGCCACAAGGTCACCCTTCCCGGCACCCCGGCGATCATCGACGCCCACTTCCCGCCGGCCCCGGCCGGGGCCCTGGAACGGGTCATCCGCCCGACGAACAAGGCAGAGGAAGATTTCCTGGCCCTCGGCGCCGGCGCCGCGCTCTGGCTCAAGGAAGCCGCCGCGGCCGGGACCGGAAAGATCCGGCACAAAATGGAACGCGCGGTCACCCTCGCCAAGGTCCTGGGCACCGACGAGGTCGACAAGGGCCTCGGTTCCGCCGCGGTGCATCATCGCTTCACCCACGAGGACCTGCTCTCCATCATCAAAACCGCCGGCGGGAAAAACCACACAACCAGCACCCACACTGCCACCGACCAAGGCCAATGGCTCAGCCAGGGCACCAGCGGCTGGGCCAACTTCGGCACCACCCCGGCCGCCACCACCACTGATGAAGACTTTGAAGGAGCCACCGAATGAGCGCGACAGCCCTTGCCCCCAGCCCGCTATCGGACCCTGCAGTGGAGAACGTGATCGCTCTGATGCGCACCACCCGGATGCCGCACGCCCGCGCGGTCGTCGCCGACGTCCTGGCCACCGCGAAAGCCCAGCGCTGGGACCCCACCGAAGTCATCCGTGTCCTCCTCGAAGCCGAAGCCACCGGCCGGAACGCCTCGATGCTGGCCACCCGCCGCAAACGCGCAGGCTTTCCCTCCGGGAAGACCTTCGATGTCTGGGACGAGGCACTGTCCACCCTCCCGGCCGCAACGACGTCGTTCCTGCGGACCCTGGAGTGGGTGCGGCGGCGGGAGAACCTGATCGCCTGCGGGCCCTCCGGCACGGGCAAGACTCTGCTACTGGAGTCCTTGGGCCAGCAGGCCATCGATCAAGGCATGTCGGTGTCCTGGCTCAGCATGGAAGACCTCGGCGCTCTCGTGCGCCGGCACAGGATCGATGACAGCGTCAACAAAGCCATCGTCCGGGCCACCAGCGTGGATTTGATTTGCGTTGATGACATCGGGCTT